>CAZKLP010000024.1:0-2392 GCA_964553885.1 uncultured Candidatus Saccharibacteria bacterium | reverse complement strand
CTAATCCACGGGCGTCTAAAAAACGTCGCACAGGTTCGAATCCTGTACCCTCCGCTTACGCCCTGGAGGGTTGGCCGAGCGGTTTATGGCGCTAGTCTTGAAAACTAGTGGGCGAAAGCCCTCGCAGGTTCGAATCCTGCACCCTCCGCAGTGTTGAGCACCGGTTCAAGAGACCGATACTCCCCAAGCGGTTACGAGATCGAAATGCTCGGAAAGTTGATCAAAAAACAGCCCCGCAATTGCGGGGCTGTTTTTGATTTAGTTCTTAATCCAAAATAGTTATTAGCCGCGCGCCGTGCGGTGAGCTAAATTCCAAAGTCGGCCGCAAACGTAACCCACAATATAACCGATTACGCCGGTAACAATAACAAGAGTTAAAGCCGTAAAAATGGCAAATGAATTAATGCTGTATTGAAAATTCAAGAAATGCAATCCAAGAATCCAATCCAAAAATAGTTTGGCTATTCCCATAAAAACCATGATCGACCATATGGCGTGCCCTATGGCGAGCATTCCTCCAAAAACTAAACCTACTTTATGAGCGCTTACCTGATTCATACGATATGGAAAATAATTAATAATTTATCATCGACCCTTATATTATTTTATCATATGCCACTCCAAATAAAAAGCTGTCAAGTTGTATTACAGGGTTGAAAAATAGAGGGTTTTATTGTACAATTTGCGAGTTATGGCAAGCGCAGAAAATAAAAATCTGATCCGACCCGCCCCGCAGCTGCGGGGCGAGGCTCGCTCAACTTTAATTGAGCGGCCGCCCGTTGTGGTAATAATGGGTCATGTTGACCATGGTAAAACCAAATTGCTTGATTACATCAGAAAAACCAACGTGGCGGAGCGCGAAGCCGGCGGCATCACTCAACATATAGGCGCTTATGAGATTACTTATAAAAATAGAAAAATTACTTTTCTTGATACTCCCGGCCACGAAGCATTTTCCAAACTGCGCGCCCGTGGCGCTAAGGCCGCTGACATCGCCATTTTGGTTATTGCCGCCGATGACGGCGTTAAACCCCAAACAATAGAAGCCTTAGAGCATATCAAAAAAGCCGAGCTGCCTTTTATTGTCGCTATCAATAAAATTGACAAGCCTGGAGCCAACGTGGAAAAAGTAAAAAAAGAACTATCGGAAAACGACACGCTTGTCGAATCATGGGGCGGAAAAATTCCTTCGGTTGAAATTTCCGCCAAGGAAGGAAAAAACATTAACGAACTTTTGGATTTAATAGAACTCGTGGCCGATCTTAACGAATTTAAAGCCGATCCCAATAGACCGTCCGAAGGAGTTGTCATTGAAACCAAAATGGATCCGCGTCGAGGTTTAGTCGCTTCACTTTTAATTTTAGACGGCGCCTTAGAAGTTGGCGATTATATCTTAAGCGGCGCGAGCGGCGGTAAGATTAAAATTCTTGAAGATTTTTTGGGCAAACAAACTAAAAAAGCGTCATTTTCTTCTCCGGTTTCAGTTGTCGGCTGGAACGAACTTCCTCTTGTCGGTGAAAAATTCGTGACCGACAAAACACCATTTACGCCGGCGCTTAAGGCGGCAAAAAAAATAGGCGAATTGATTGAAAAATCGCTTGAAACAAGTGAAGAAAAAAAAGAAAATCCGGTTTACATAGTTATTAAAGCCGATGTCCAAAGTTCCGCTGAAGCCATAAAAGAAAGTTTTGATAAAATGCGGTTTTCCGATCAAAGCGGTCAGCTTAATATCAGAATTCTTAGATCGGAAGCGGGCAATATCAGCGAAAGCGACATGAAAACGGCTCTTATTTCAAATGCGATAATCGTCGCTTTCAACGTAAAAATTGACCCGGCGATAAACGCTTATAAAGAAAAAATAACTTTGGTTTCCGGAAGCGTGATTTATGAAGTATTGGAAACGGCTAAAAAAATCATTGAAGAAAGATTTAAACCCAAAGCCGAACGGGAAGAAATCGGCCGCTTAGAAGTTCTTGCGGTTTTCCGCCAGGAAAAAAACCGGCAGGTTGTCGGCGGAAAAGTGATTTCCGGCGAAATCTTAAAGGGGGCTAAAATAGAAATTGTAAGAAAAGAAACGGCAATCGGGCTGGGACGAATTGTTAGTTTAGAATCGGAAAAAAAAGAAACTGGCAAGGTTTTGGCCAGCAAAGAAGCGGGAGTTGGCATTGATATCGGCGAACCTAAAATTGCCACAGGTGATATAATTATATTATTTAGAAAGCTCTCATGACGGAGTTGCGCGCCAAAAGATTTAATGAGTTAATCAAGATTGAACTCGGCAGAATCATTTTTGATTTTTTAGACGTTAAATCCGGAGTTTTAGTAACCATTACCCGGGTTATTACCGCGCCAAATTTATTTTCCACCGTTGTTTTTATAAGCGTATATCCGG
>CAZKLP010000023.1:0-2756 GCA_964553885.1 uncultured Candidatus Saccharibacteria bacterium | reverse complement strand
AGGAAGAAAAAATGGTTTTAGAAAAAATTAAAAATATCCTTGAAGCCGGTGACTTGGCCGTTAAAGCCAACATATCAGATTCCGAACTTGAAATAATAAAAGATTTGCATCTTCTGACTTTAAAACCTTTTATTTTTGTTTTCAACGTATCCGCACAAGATGCCTCGAGGACACAAGTGCGGATAATTGAAATTGATTTAAAATTTGAAGCCGAACTCTCGGAAATGGAAGAATCAGAAGCCAAAGAATTTAAAAACGAATCGCGTTTAGAAAGCTTAATTAAAGCCGCTTATGAACTTTTGGGACTTATAACCTATTTCACCACCGGAGAAGATGAAACTCGCGGTTGGACGATAAAAGCCGGTTCCGCCGCACCCAAAGCCGGCGCCGCCATTCACACCGATTTTGAAGAAAAATTCATCCGCGCCGAAGTGATAAATTGGCAAAAACTTTTAGAATGCGGCTCGTGGACCAGCGCCCGCGCCAAAGGCATGCTACGCGTTGAAGGTCGCGACTATATCGTCTGCGACGGCGATGTCATAGAATTTAAGATATAAAAGATAAAAGATAATTGAGTTTAAAATTTAACAACTTAATTTCCGATCGGTTCTTAAGTTGTAAGTTTAGTTTTGTTTTAGTTTTTTATTTTTAGTTTATTGAACTGGCATTAATTTGATTTGACAAAGATTATAGATAATGCTAAGTGCCTTGACATCCTTAAATAACCCTCAAACCATGGAGAATGGGATGGAAAACATTGAGCTTTTCATCTTAACCATCGTCGTCTATTCAATGGTGATATTTTTTTTAAGATCTTCTATAATTTTAGACGGATTCGTTCCTTTAGTCTTTTGAAGACGATGCTGATGGCGACGTTTATTGCTCTGCCAATTAACATCGGCGGAAATGTGTTTACCATTGCCGGTAACGCAGTCGCCGAGAAAAACGTTTATTCAATCTTTTCCGTCTATCAGAAAGCGGGACAAAACGCGGTAACCTTAATCGGCCTTGCCCCATATCAAAGGGCGGAAGAGTAAAGGCAGAAGTTCCTTTCGCCATCGCGCTTTATCAGCGCGTTGGCGAAAAAACAAGAGCTTTTGGAGCGTTTTCAGCGCTCACTAAGGATTAGCACCTTATCAGCGCAATAATTTCCCTGCCGGCAGGCAGGTTCGGCGGTCGCCTCGGGCGACCGCTTTTTGATTTTAAAAATAGAAATTTATTTATCCGCATATCTATCCTCGAGGATACAAGTGCGGATAAATGGCAATGATGGTCGCATAACAATCCTATAGGAAACTTATGCGACAGGTGAGAAATTAACTGCTTGACAACTGTCGTCTTACCATGATAGGTTGTGAAAGATGAATGAGGCAGAAAATAAACAAAAATATGAGCTGGCTTATCTTTTAAACCCGGGAATTGCCGAGGAAAAACTGGATCTTGAAACCGCTGAATTAAAAAAGATAATTTCGGAAAATAGCGGAGAATTAACCGAATCAGTTACTCCTAAAAAAAGATTATTGGCCTATCCCGTAAAGAAACTGAATCAAGCCTACTTTGGCGTTATTTACTTTAACGCGAACAAAGAAAATCTTGATAGAATTAAAAAAGAACTTTCTTTCAATAAGAACGTTTTAAGACTGCTAATAATAAGTGAGGATAAGGCGTTAAATAAACAAGCTGTAAAATCAGAACCCAGCGCGGCGCCAATGAAAACAATGGAAGAAAAAACTCCGGAATCGATTACGCCGAGTTTTGACAAAAAATTAGAAAGTATATTGAATGGTTAAATAAAAAATTATGAATCTCAATAAGATATTTATTTTAGGAAATTTAACCCGCGATCCGGAAATGAGGCAAACTCCGACCGGTAAAAATGTTGCCAATTTTGGCGTCGCCACTAATCGAATGTGGACCGATCCTACGGGCAACAAACAAACCCAAACCGAATTTCATAACGTGGTCGTTTGGGGGCGCCTTGCGGAAATCGCCAGTCAGTATCTCGCTAAAGGCCGACTGGTTTTTATTGAAGGCCGAATTAGCACCAGTTCCTGGCAAGATCAGCAGGGACAAAAAAAATACCGTACGGAAATTGTCGCCGAGAATATGCAGCTCGGTCCGCGCCCCAATGCTGCGCCAATGGGTTCGCCAGCGTCGCAGTCTAAAAATAATTCTGAGGACATGGCTTTACCGGAGGTTCAATTAGACGAAGAAATTAAAGTTGAAAATATCCCCTTTTAATGGCTTTACGAAATACGAATTTTACGAATACGCGAATGAATATGAATAAAAAACCTGAAAAAAGGGTCTGTTATTTTTGCGCTCAAAATATAAAAAACATTGATTATAAAGACAGCCAATTGCTGCGTAATTTTACTTCGGCTCAAGCAAAAATAATGCCTCGGAAAAGAAGCTATCTTTGCGCCAAACATCAGCGCCACTTGGCAAATGCCGTAAAACGCGCGCGCTTTATGGTGCTTCTCCCATTTACGTCAAGGTAATCGGACTCGCGGCTGATTTTTTAATTTCCTTAGTCAATTTATCAACCAAATCTTTATTTTCTTTTAAATATTGCCGCGCGGCTTCGCTACCCTGTCCCAATTTTTGACTTTCATAGTTTATCCAAGTGCCGGATTTTGACAAGACATTGTATTTAAGACCGCAATTTATCACATCTCCTTCGCGCGAGATTCCTTCGTTGTACATAATGTCAAATTCGGCGATTTTAAACGGCGCCGCGACTTTATTTTTCACAA
>CAZKLP010000022.1:0-8755 GCA_964553885.1 uncultured Candidatus Saccharibacteria bacterium | reverse complement strand
CCTTTGGCGAAACCATGCTAAAACGCTTTCATAAGCTTCGGAAAATAATTTATTTGTTTTTTTAAAGTTTGAATTTCGGCTACTAATTCTGATATAATATACACAATGTCAAAACATCTTTCTGTCATAATTCCTGCTTATAATGAAGAAAATCGCATTAAGGGAACTATTGAAGCGATTTATAATTATTTATCGCGCCAAAATTATATATGGGAAGTTATTGTTATCTCCGATGGCAGTAAAGACAGGACTGTTGAAGTTGTTTCCGAATTTATAAGCAACAAGCCGGAAATCAGCTTAATCGCCAATATTAGAAATCACGGCAAAGGTTACGTAGTTCGACAGGGAATGTTTCAGGCGCAAGGCGACTTTAGGCTTTTTACCGACGCCGATAATTCCACCTCCATTGAACAAATTGAGAAGTTTTGGCCTCATTTAATTGAGGGTGGTTATGATATTGTTATTGGTTCAATTGAAATTCAAGGCGCCACAATTCACGAGCGGGCCCAATGGTATCGCCGGACGTTAGGAAAATATTCAAAATACATTATCAGGATCATAGCCGGCCTGTGGGACATTTACGACACCCAAAGAGGTTTTAAATGCTTTACCGCCAAGGCGGCGCAGAATATTTTTTCGCTGACAAAAATTGACCGTTTTGGTTTTGACATTGAAGCGCTGGCGTTAGCCAAGAAAATCGGTTATAAAATAAAAGAAGTTCCCGTCGTTTGGGATAATCCGTCAGGTTCAACGGTAAATTTAAAAAGCTATTTTGAGGTATTAAAAGATTTATTTAAAATCAGATACTATCTTTGGTTTAACGTTTATGGCGTCAAAAAAGTTTAAAATCAAAAAAGAACCCCGACGCTTCGGTCGGGGTTCCGACCCGAAGGTGTCGGAGTTGCGGCAAGATCCGGTTTTTGGCGATTGGATACTTTTGGCGCCTCTTCGGGGTCGAAGACATAAGTTTAAAGGGAGGGTAAAAATGGAACTTTCTAAAAATAAATGTCCTTTTGACAATCTTATAAGATTCGGCAATTTGCCTCCGGTTTTGGTTTATCAAAATGAAAAAAAAGATGATTGGTTTTTACAGATTATCCCCAATAAATATCCGGCGGTTAGGCACGGCGAATGCAGTTTAATTTTTAAGAGCGGTCTTTATAAATCAAGGTCCGGTACAGGCTTTCATGAGATTGTGGTATTAAAAGATCATGATCGTTATTTGGCAGAGTATAGCGCTTTAGAAATAAAAAAAATTCTTACGGCTTATCGCGAGCGTTACCTAAGCTTAGCCAAAGATAAGTGTGTTGAATATATTTCTATTTTTCATAATCACGGCAAAGAAGCCGGTTCTACCGTGCCCCATCTTCATTCTCAAATTTTAGCATTACCTATCGTGCCGCCGGATGTAAACCACAGCATTAACGGTTCACGACGTTATTTCCACGAATACAAAAAGTGTATTCATTGTCAAATAATTAAACAAGAATTAAGAGAAAAGAAAAGAATAATTTACGAAAATAAAGATGCGATTGTCGTTGCTCCGTTCGCCTCAAAAACGGATTTTGAAACAAGGATTTTTCCCAAAAAACATTCCGCCTATTTTGAGAAAACTGAAGACAAAGAATTGGCGTCTTTTGCTGAGGCCATGAGATTTGTATTTTCCGGAATTTATAAAAAGCTTAAAGACCCGGCGTTTAATTTTTTTATTCATACCGCGCCCAGCGGTAAAAATCATGATTACAATCACTATCATTGGCATATGGAAATTTTGCCAAAATTTGAAACAACCGGCAGCGTTGAGCTGGGTACCGGTTTAAGCATAATTTCGGTGGCGCCGGAGGAAGCCGCTGAAGTTTTAAAGAAATGATAAACGAAATAATAACTTTTTTAGTTGCCGCTCTTCCTATAAGCGAGCTTCGAGGTGCCATTCCTTTGGCAATTTTAAAATTCGGTTTCAACCCTTTCAAAGCACTTTTGATAAGTTTTTTGGGAAATATCCTGCCGATTTTGCTCCTTTTAATCGGCCTTGAAAAAGTATCGGAATATCTAAGTCATCGATTCTATTGGTTTAATAGATTTTTTGGATGGCTTTTTGAGAGAACGAGGGCTAAGCATGGAGACCATTTTCATTACTGGGGAGACCTATCGCTTTTTATTTTTGTTGCCATTCCCCTGCCTTTAACCGGCGCTTACTCCGGCGCGGTTGCGGCTTTTGTTTTCGGCCTTCCAAAAAGCCACGCTTTTTGGTCTATAACTTTAGGAGTGCTTGCTGCCGGTATTATCGTGACGGCCATAACGATATTTGGCGAAAATATATTTAAATATTTATTTCTATTATGATCGCCAAAAAGATAATCATAGCAAATTGGAAAATGAACCCTTCATCCTCAGGAGAGGCTATTCGACTTACTAAAAGTATTTTAACAGCCCAATTGCCAAAAAATATTGAATTGATAATAGCGCCGCCATTTATTTATCTTGAATCAATTAGAAAGCTTTTACCGAAAGAAGTAAAACTCGGAGCTCAAGATATAAGTTTTGCGGAGCGGGGCGCTTATACCGGAGAAATTTCCGGCTTAATGATTAAAAATATCGGCTGTGATTACGCGATAATCGGGCACTCGGAACGCCGTTATAAAATCGGCGAAAACGATGAGACGATAAACTTAAAGCTTAAAGAGGCATTTAAAGCCGGTTTAAATCCAATTTTAGCGGTTGGCGAAAAAGAACGCGGTGATGACATAGTTAAGGTTCTTAATTCTCAAATAAAAAACGCTTTTAATGGCGTTGAGGCCTCGGAAATTAGCCGGCTGATTGTTGCCTATGAACCGGTTTGGGCAATAGGCACGGGGCTATCTGACACGCCCGATCACGCGCTTTCGTCAGCGCTTCTTATAAGAAAGATAGTTGGAA
The DNA here is from genome assembly GCA_964553885.1 of uncultured Candidatus Saccharibacteria bacterium. Classification (GTDB taxonomy): domain Bacteria; phylum Patescibacteriota; class Minisyncoccia; order UBA10092; family UBA10092; genus JACPHB01. The sequence continues at coordinate 5,839 of CAZKLP010000022.1, read as the reverse complement.
ATTTATATACGCCGGATTTCGCGGTTGACTTGCCGGTGCTTTACGGCGGTTCGGTTACCGCCGAAAATTCCGCCGATTTTATCGGCCAGTCCGGAATTAACGGCGCTTTGGTCGGCGGCGCGTCTTTAAATATTGATGAATTTTTAAAAATAATTAAATCGGCAGGATGAAAAGAATTATTTTTTATATAATCTTAACGGTCTCCGCGTCTTTTTTTATTTTTGTCGGGGTCTTCTGGTGGCAGATAAGAGCTCCGCTTTCCAAATCATCAGAAGTTAAAATTTTTAAAGTTATAAAAGGCGAATCAGCCGTCATTATTGCAGAACATCTTAAGGCTGCCGGCCTTATTGAAAATCCGTTTTTTTTCCGGCTGTATGTTTTTTTATCTTTACGGCAATACGCTTTAAAGACAGGCGACTACGAACTAAAGCCGTCAATGTCTATTCGCGAAATCGCCGATACTATAGTTTTTGGCGGAACCAATGAAGTTTTAATCACTATTCCCGAAGGATTCACTTTAAAACAGGTAGAAGAACGGCTTATCCTAGCCGGACTGATTAAACAAAGTGATTTGGCGAGTTACAGATTTTCTGATAACGCGCCCGAGATATTATCGGATAAGCCGAAATCGGCTTCTTTAGAAGGTTACTTATTTCCGGACACCTATCGTTTTTTTAAAGACGCTAAATTATCTGATATCGCAAGTAAAATGATCGCTAATTTGGACGGTAAATTGACATCGGATTTAAAAATAGCGATAAAAAATTCTTCTTATTCTACTTATGAAATTCTGACCATGGCGTCGCTTATTGAAAAAGAAGTTAAAAGCGATTCCGACAGGGAAATCGTTTCCGGTATTTTGTGGAAGCGTCTCGCAGCCAAAGTTCCGCTTCAGGTTGACGCCACTTTGGTTTATATAACCGGCCGTAAAGAAGTTTTGGATTCCGATAAAAAAATAAATTCGCCTTACAATACCTATTATTATCGCGGTCTTCCAAAAGGGCCAATTTCTAATCCCGGCCTTTCCGCTATAAGAGCTGCTATTTTTTTCAAGAACAGCCCTTACTGGTATTATCTTTCCGCCAAAGACGGCAAAACCATATTTTCCAAAACCTTGGAAGAACACAACCGCAACCGAGCGATTTACCTGAAATAGCCATTTTAGTATTTTATGCGTCAGCTAACAAAAAACGAAGCGAAGGAAAGAATTGAGAAGCTGAAAAAAGCGATAAATAAATACCGCTACTCGCGTTTGGTTTTAAATAAAGAGTTGATTTCGCCGGAAGCCGAAGATACGTTAAAAAAAGAACTTTATATGTTGGAAGCTCGGTTTCCAACATTAGTAACGCCCGATTCGCCGACCCAGAGGGTCGGCGGCAAAGCGCTTAAAAAATTTCCTAAAGTTCGCCACTTAACGCGGATGCTTTCTTTTAACGACGCTTTTTCGGAAGAAGATATGGAAGATTGGCTTAAGCGAAACAACAAAATTTTATTTGACACCAAAACCCCGACGCATTCTGGTCGGGGTTCCGATCGCAGCGTCGGAGTTGATTTTTATTGCGAGCTCAAACTTGATGGATTGGCAATCAGCGTTGTTTATGAAAACGGTACTTTAAAAACCGGTTCAACTCGCGGCGATGGCTCCATAGGGGAAGACATAACTGCTAATTTAAAAACCGTTGAAGCAATACCGTTGCAACTTAATGATAAAGAAGAAATTTTAAAAAATCTGGAAGAACAAAAACTTCATCACATAGTAACTCGCTTAAAAAAATCCTGGCCGAAAATTATTGAAGCGAGGGGCGAAGTATTTTTGAATAAAAAAGATTTTGAATTGTTGAATAAAGAGCAGGTAAAAAAAGGGTTGCCGCTTTACGCCAATCCAAGAAATGTCGCCGCCGGTTCGGTTCGCCAGCTTGATCCGAAAATAACCGCGGCTCGCCGGCTTGATTCATTCGCCTATTCTTTAAAGACAGATTTAGGCCAAAAAACCCATGAGGAAGAACATTTAATTTTGCATTCTCTTGGTTTCAGAACTAATCCAAATAATAAATACGCCAAAAATCTTGACGATGTTTTTAAATTTAAAGAATATTGGGAAAAAAATCGAGAAAAACTGCATCTTGAAATTGATGGTATTGTCGTGATAATTAACTCCGAAGAAATTTTTGATCGGCTTGGCGTTGTCGGTAAAACTCCGCGTGCCGCGATTGCTTATAAATTTTCGCCAAAAGAAGCCGAAACGATAGTTCTAAACATTATTGTTCAAATAGGGCGTACCGGCGTTTTGACGCCGGTGGCGATTTTAAAGCCCGTCCAAATCGGCGGCACAACGGTTAGCCGCGCGACGCTTCATAATGAAGATGAAATTAAACGTTTGGGTGTTAAAATCGGCGATACGGTTATTGTCGGCCGTGCTGGTGATGTTATCCCCGACGTGAAAAAAACGCTGAAAGAAATGCGAACCGGCAAAGAAAAAGAATTTCACTTTCCAAAAGAATTTTGCGGCCAAAAAGTTTTGAGGGTGTCCGGAGAAGCAGCGCATAAAATCAGCAATCCCGAAAAATGCGAGTTGGTAAATCGCCGGCGGCTTTATTATTTTACTTCCAAAGCGGCGTTTAACATTGATGGCGTTGGCTCGAAAATTATTGACGCGATGTTAGATAATAATTTAATTTCCGATGCCGCCGGTTTATTTGAACTTGAGGTCGGCGACCTTTTACCGCTTGAGCGCTTCGGAGAAAAATCGGCGGAAAATGTCATTCGTTCCATTCAAAAAAGCAAAACCGTTGATTTATATAAATTTATTTATGCTTTAGGGATAGAACATGTCGGAGAAGAAACGGCGGTTGATATCGGCAAAAAACTTTTGGAATATAAAGCGATAAAAGACCCGGATGATATTATTGGCGTCGCGGAAAAAATAGAGCTCGATAATTGGCAAAAAATTTCTAATATCGGGCCGGTTGTGGGAGCAAGCGTTTTTGAATATTTCAACGATAAAAACCGAATATCATTTTTAAAAAAATTGGACGAAGCGGGTGTTAAAATAATTTCGCCGAAAATAACGGCAGTGTCGCAAAAGTTGAAAGGCAAAATATTTGTTTTAACCGGAGGACTTCAAACCTTGACGCGTGATGAATCTAAAGACAGAATTAGGGCATTAGGCGGTGATATTTCTTCATCGGTTAGCAAGGCGGTTGATTACGTCGTTGCCGGATCCGAACCGGGAGAAAAATTAGATAAAGCTAAAAAATTGGGCGTAAAAATTATTGATGAAAAAACATTTTTGAATATGTTAAAATAAAATCATGACGCTTACTAAAAAAGAAGTTGAAAAAATCGCGGAATTGGCTCGCTTAGGGATAAGCGAGGAAGAAAAAGAAAAATTTTCCGAAGACCTGTCTTCGGTGATTGGCTATGTCTCAAAACTGTCGGAGATAAATATTGAAAAAGTTGAGCCAATGACAGGCGGCACGAATTTGAAAAGTGTAGTCAGGAAAGATGATGAATCAAAAGATATTGCCACCGATGAAATGAAAGCCGATATTTTAAACGCTGCGCCGGACAAAGAAAACGGCTACTTTAAAGTCCCTTCAATTTTGAAATGAATTTAAAAGAACTTACAATCAAACAAGCGCATGAACTTCTTAAAAAGCGGGAAGTGAGTTCAGTTGAGCTAACGCAGGAATTTTTAAAAAATATCAAAACAAAAGATAAAGATATTCACGCATTTCTGTCCTTAACAGAAGAAGAAGCGATGAAACAGGCAAAGAAAATTGACGATAGAATTGCAAAAGGCGAACCGATTGAAATGCTTGCCGGAATACCGGCAGCGATTAAAGATAATATTTTAATTCGCGGCGCCAAAGCTACGGCCGCTTCAAAAATTTTAGAAAATTACGAAGCGCCTTATGACGCGACGGTAATTAAAAAATTAAAAGAAGAAGAGGCGATATTTATCGGCAAAACCAACTTGGATGAATTTGCCATGGGTTCGTCAACCGAGAATTCCGGATTCGGGCCGACCAGAAATCCCATTGATTTAGAAAGAGTTCCCGGCGGTTCTTCCGGCGGTTCGGCGGCGGCGGTTAAAGCCGATTTTTGCGTTTACGCGCTCGGTTCTGACACCGGCGGTTCAATTCGCCAGCCGGCAAGCTTTTGCGGCGTTGTCGGCTTTAAACCAAGTTATGGAGCGGTTTCGCGGCACGGCCTTATTGCCATGGCCTCTTCGCTTGATCAGATAGGGCCGATAACTAAAAACGTTGATGACGCGGCTATTGTTTTTGAAGCCATTCGCGGCGGCGACGAATTGGATTCTACGAGTGTCAGCCGCGAGTGGGAGGATTTTTATAAACCGATTGATTTGGAAGAAATAAAAATCGGCGTGCCGCGTGAATATTTCATCCACGGCCTCAATCCGGAAATAGAAAAAAATATAAAAGTTGTTATATCAAAACTGGAAAAAGAGGGGGCGAAAATTAAAGAAGTATCTCTTCCTTACAGCGACTTCGCTTTGGCGACTTACTATATTATTATGCCGGCCGAGGTTTCATCGAATCTCGCGAGATTTGATGGCATGAAATACGGTTTTTCCACGCTCAAAACACCAAATACTGAATACCAAATACAAAAATTATTGGATATATATTTAAATACGCGCAAAGAAGGATTCGGCGCCGAAACGAGGAGAAGAATTATGTTTGGAACTTATATTCTTTCCGCCGGTTATTACGACGCGTATTATAAGAGGGCTCAAAAAGTGCGGCGTCTTATCAAAAAAGATTTTAATTTCGCTTTTAATGACGTTGATATTATATTAACGCCGACAACGCCTTCAACCGCTTTCAAATTCGGCGAAAAAACCAGCGATCCGTTGTCAATGTATTTGGCGGATATTTATACCGTTTCGGTTAATTTGGCAGGTAGTCCGGCAATATCTTTGCCATCCGGAGAGGTTGGGGGATTGCCGGTCGGACTTCAGCTAATTGGTAAAAATTTTGATGATATAAAATTGCTTCGAATTGCCAAAATGGTTGAAACCATAATAGGAGAAAAAAATGACTGATCTAATTTTAAATATTATAGAAAATATACGCGCGCTCGTTGTTTTTTTTGGCGGAACGCCATTCGTTTATAATCTTAAGTGGCTGGGGGGGATTCTTTCACTAGTTTTTGGCGTTTTTGTCATACTTTTAGTTATAAAGCTTAAAATTATTGACGGATTATTTAAGACCGCCGGCAATTTTTTATTGACTCAAGCGTTTCCCAAGAGGCATCTAAATAAATCGTGGCAAAAAATTTTAACTCGTCTCCATGATTCAGGTGAAGCTAACCTGCGGTTGGCGTTAATTGAATCCGATAATTTGTTTGACGATTTGTTAAAACAAATGCGGCTTCCCGGAGAGTCAATGGCCGACAGGTTGAAGTATATTGATTCTTCCCAAATTTCCAATATTGATGAAATCTGGCGCGCCCATAAATTGCGCAATGTCTTGGTCCATAATCACGAATATCCTATTACAAAAAACGAAATGGAATTCGGTGTTAAGGCCTACGAAAAAGCGCTGAAAGAGCTGGAGTTTATTGATTAAATAAAAAACAAAAACAAAATCATTTTCCTCGCGCGCTCATTCGCCAGCGACGAATTCGCTGTCCGATGAAAGCGTTTTACTATCCTCAATTCTTTGCTATAGCAAAGAATTGAGGATAGACCATGCTAAAACGCTTTCATAAGCTTCGGAAAATAATTTTGTTTTTGTTTTATCATGCTACAATAATTTTTCTGCGCGGGCGACCGGATTCGAACCGGCGATCTCCTCCTTGACAAGGAGGCGCT
>CAZKLP010000021.1:0-8775 GCA_964553885.1 uncultured Candidatus Saccharibacteria bacterium | reverse complement strand
TCTCGACCAGTTCCAGCATTTCTAGAACCCGCAACTGTTGGGATGCCGCCGATACCGTAATATCAAAGACATTTGCGACATCCGTCACGCAAATATCGTGGTGCTCCATCAGCAACTTAAAAATCCGAAATCTGCTCGGATCACCTAACGCGCCAAGAATGATAGGCATTCTGTCTTTTTCGTCCGACAATCCTTTTTTTATTTTATTTACCTGTTCTTTTGTCAGCATATTAGTTAATCACTTGCATAATTACTTAAATCTTACTCCCAATCCACTCCTGTGTCAACTGGGGGTAAACCCTTCCCGTAATCGCTCTGCCGGTCCACCGGAAGCGAGGGAGCGGCAATCAAAATCGCAAACAAAACTTTTCTGTGGTGTGGCGAGCATCAGCTCGCGGCGGCGGGGCGGCTTCCTTTGTTCAGGAATTTTTGATAAAGTAGGTTCGAGCGCAGTTGTAAAGATACTTAAATTTTTAGGCAAAATAAAAGCCCTATTTGCGGGCTTTCTTTTTCTTCTTTTCAACTGCTTTTATATATTGTTTTATTAATTTTATAATTTCTTTTACGAAAACGCCGTATTTTTTTGAAGTCAGCTTGGTTTTTCCTTCTTCAATAAATACGATTGGCTTTTTACTTTTTATTTCAACGAACACTGCTTTACCTTTTTTCATTGTCGACTCTTTCTCCCAAAACCGTTTATAAAAATAACAATGTGCTTATAATAACTCACACAATGTGATTTGTAAATAGTTGACAAGCTCTTTGGGCCGCAACGAAGCAACAGCTCGAGGAACATTTTTTACCGTTATTGAAGCGCTTAAAAATTTTAAACTTCCTAAAATCGGCGATGTCGTGATCCAAGGTTTTGGTAATGCCGGCGCTATTGCCGCTAAACTTTTTGATGACGCCGGTTTTACGATTGTCGGCGTTTCCGATTCTAAAGGCGGTATTTATAACCAGTATGGTTTCTATGTAAATGATGTTATAAAATTTAAAAAGGTAAGCATGGGAACCGCCGCTTACATTCATGCCGGTAAGCGGCTTGTAGAAGCTGGGCAGCTTCGCGGATAAAAATTAAAACACCCTTTCGGGTGTTTTCTTAATAAACAAAAAATCCCCCGCGGGGGATTTTTTGTTTTATCTTACCGCTTCCTTCAAATTTTTTCCGGCCCGGAACTTCGGAACTTTAACGGCCGCTATTTGGATTTTTTCGCCGGTTCGTGGATTAACTCCCGGTCGAGCCTTTCTTGATGAAACGGCAAAAGTACCGAATCCGGTCAGCGACACTTCTTCGCCCCGCGACAGGGCGGAAGTAATTTCATCAAGCGTGGCGTTTATAGCTCTTTCTGCTTCGGCCTTGGTTGAACCAAGTTTCGCCGAAACAACATCAACTAATTTGTCTTTGTTCATAAATTTAAAAATTTATTATTTTACTTATTGAAGCGACCAAACTAAACTATACCATAAACTATTTCGCGTATTCCACCGCCCGCGTTTCCCTGATGACATGGACTTTAATTTCACCCGGATATTTAAGTTCGCTTTCAATTCTTCGCGCCATTTCTTTGGCAAGCTGCAATGCCTTCAGGTCGTCTATTTTTTCCGGATGGACGAATATTCTTATTTCTCGACCGGCAGAAATAGCGTATGATCTTTCAACTCCAGAAAAAGAATTGGCGATATTTTCCAAATTGGTCAAGCGCTTAACGTAATTTTCAACCGTATCGCGGCGCGCGCCCGGCCGCCCCGCTGAAATAGCGTCGGCTGCCGTTACGATAAACGATTCCGGCGTCGCGAAAGGATAATCTTCATGATGCGATTCCATCGCCCTGATAACCGCTTCGTCAATGCCGTATTTCTGGAGAATTTTTCTTTCAAGCTCTACATGCGTACCCTCTATTTCATGGTCAACTGCTTTGCCAATATCATGGAGAAGCGCGCCTTTTTTAGCCACATCGGCGTTAGCTCCAAGCTCTCGCGCCATCATGTTGGAAATATGCGCCATTTCAATGGAATGCACCAAAACATTTTGGCCGTAACTGGTTCTAAAAGCCAAACGTCCAAGCAACATGACAACTTCTTTAGGCAAGTCAAAAATTCCCATTTCGTATAATGCCGCTTCGCCGGCTTCCATAATTTTTTTAGAAACCTCTTTTTTAGCTTCTTCAACTTTTTCTTCAATTTTTGCCGGTTGAATCCGGCCGTCGGCCATAAGCTTTATAAGAGCGGTCTTGGCAATCTCGCGGCGCAACGGGTCAAATGAAGAAAGAGTAATTGATTCCGGGGTCTCATCAACTATCACCTCAACTCCGGTTAATTTTTCAAGAGTCCGTATGTTTCTTCCTTCTTTGCCGATAATCCGGCCCTTTAAATCGTCGGAAGGAAGGGCTACTGTTGAAGTGGTAATTTCGCTCACATGCGACCGGGCGTAACGCTGAACCGCCACCGTCATAATTTCTTTGGCTTTCTTTTCAAGCTCTTCGGTCCGATTTTTTTCGAGCTTAACAATCGCCATTATCAAATCTGCTTTACTGTCTTCTTCCACTTGAGACAATAATTTTGTTTTTGCTTCTTCGCGGCTTAAACCGGAAACTTGCTCCAACGCCTCTTCGCTTTTTTTCTTTAAAGCATCGGTTTCCTGCCTGATGGCTTTTATCTCGCCCGCCTGGCGTTCTAAATCTTTATGAAGATTTTCAAATCCCAGTTCTTTTTCTTCAACTTTTTTAATTTGAAGATTGAGGCGGTCTTCCTGACGCGCCAAAAGCGAGAGCCTTTCACGCTCCTGATTTTTTGTGTCTTCAAGTATTTTTACCGCCTTATCCTTGGCATCAATCAAAAGTTCTTTTGATTGAGTTTTAGCTTCTTCAAGCTGTTGCTTAATTCTGCCCTCTATTGAATTGGCGTTTTTCTTTGCTACAAGCTGGCGGACAATGTAACCTAAAACCGCTCCTGCCGCCAAAGCCGGAGCGATGGTATAAACTAAGTAAATGAGTTCCATATTGGTAGTTGTTAGTTAGAAAACTAAACATATTTAAATTTAGTATTGATTGTATGATAACAAATAAAAATTATTTTGTCAAAAAATAAAAAAACCGCAGAGGCGCACATCTCGGCGGTGAAAATATTTAATTGCGTTGTGTCATACTTACAGTCATAAACCCCGCGAGAGCTATCATTCCTAAAATCATCCAAGTGTCGGGTAATTCCTTATTAAAATACCAAATCCAGAACGTTGATGTAATTCTATCTGCGAGAAGAAAAGTTAAGCTGATAATCCACAATCTATCTCCAAACCAATCGGTCCTATCATAAAGCCAGTATATGGCCATGGTCAGCAGTACGTAAAGCAGGAAAAACTGAAGATAAAAAGCAAGGCGGAATGGCCAGATAGAATTGAATCGATAGCCCAAAACCTCTAATCTTCCGGTTTCAACCAAAGCTCGCTGATAAAATACCGGCCCGGAAAGAGCCGCCATAACGACAATGCTTATTGCCAGAGTCAGAACCCAATACCCCAGTATTTTCAAGGCGTTCTCCTTACGATTTTAAATTTTTTGGAAGAACAAAACAAAAATAGCACCAAGGTGCTTTTTTGTAAAGTGAGCGGGTGAGCAGAATCGAACTGCCGGCTCTTCCTTGGCAAGGAAGTATATTGCCACTATACGACACCCGCCTTCGTCCCGCCTTGGCGAGACTTCGGCGGGCAAACCCGCAAAAATTCGCTAAGGAGAGAATGCTAAGTATTTTAACAGAATATGTCCTTTTTACAAGGATTTTAAAAATTTGCTTGACTAGCGATTTTAAGGTATTATAGACATATAACACATTGAGAGTAAGTTATATTTAAAATTTAACTTAAATATGTATATAAAAATTAGCAAATTATTTGAATATTTGGCTATATTAGGCCTTTTTATTGGCTTGTTGATAGTTGTTTCTCCCAGTGCAAATGCTATTGAAAATCTTCCTTTGACCGCCGCGGCTGATAAAGTTTCAACGCATAAGACCTTGTCGGCCGGTTTTTATCAGTTTAATGATTTAGAGATTTTTAAAAGTCCCGCTGTTGACGAACCGCCGACTACTTTAGAAGTTATACAGAAAAACGAAAAATCATGCGTTGTTTACGAAAATGGGAAAACCAATCTTCCTCTGCCATGTTTGTTTAATAATAACGAAAATAATACCTATTTGGTTCAAATAGATGAAAGAACAACGCTCGTCGGCAACAATCAGGAACCGGCTCTGCTTTCCGATTTCTTAGCCGGTGAAAAAATTAATGTTTTGGGCTGGCTTTCCGCCGATTCAAAAACTATCAGGGCGGCAGTGGTTAAAAGTTTGGCTATAAAAAATTTTCATCAGTCGTTTTCAGGAACCATTAAAAAAGTTACCGGCAACGGATTTATCATAACATTATCAAATGGAGATGAAATTTCGGTAAAAACGCCGATTGTTGAAGGAGCTCAAGTTACCGTAAAGGGAGTTTTTGATAAAATCAATAACACCGTAGATAACGTGCTTTCAATTCTTATTAAGTCAACGATTGTTATACAGGAAGAGCCGGTCGCCGAGCCGGAAACGCCGCCGACCGCGCCTTCGGCCAAACCGTCAACATTGTTTAAGAATTTTCTAAAAGTTTTCGGATTGTAAAATGATTATAGACGGTAAGAAATTGGCCGGAGAAATATTGGACGGATTAAAAAAGGAAATCGCAAAATCGCCCCGACTAACCGTCGGGGCGATTTTGGTCGGAAAAAATCCGGTGTCCCGCCCAGATATTGAATCCGGGCGAGGCTCGCCCGCTTTGCGGGCGGCGGAAAGTTTTTTAAAACAAAAAGCTAAAGTCGCGGATACCTTGGGCGTAAATTTTAAAATTTTTCGATATAATTCGAAAATTAAAACAGAGAAATTGAGAAAAGAAATTTTGAAAATAAACAAAAATCAAATCAAAAGTAATTATCCCAGTTCCAGACGATCGTCTGTAAACGGTATAATTGTCCAACTACCGCTACCGAAACATATAAATATAGAAAAAATTCTTGCGGCGATAAATCCTAAAAAAGATATTGACGCCTTATCGGCCAAACCGTTAGTTTTAGCGCCGACCGTTGAGGCGGTTAAATTTATTTTTCAAAAATATCTCCCTACGGGAGATCCGAATGGAGACAAAATAAATTATAAAGATAAAAATATCTTGATTGTTGGCCGTGGCCGGTTAGTCGGCCAACCAATATTTAACTGGCTGAACGCAAATAAATCCTATAGGCAATCTTTGCGTTCAAATGTAAAAATTAAAATTATTAATGTAAAACAGAAAAATAAATTGCCAAAATTAGCGCGCTGGGCCGATATTATTATAAGCGGTGTCGGCAAGGCGGGACTGGTAACGGGTAACATGATTAAGAAAGGAGCAATTTTAATTGATTTTGGATTTGACCGCCAAAATGGAAAAATCAGAGGCGATTTTGACTTTGACTCGTGTGTCAAAAAAGCAAAATTAATCACTCCCGTGCCCGGCGGAATGGGCCCCATAATGGTCGCGATGCTTTTCAAAAATCTTTTCAAACTAAATAAATTGTGATATTTTTTTAAATAAGCCGGAGTAGCTCAGTGGTAGAGCGCTACCCTGAAGAGGTAGGCGTCGCCAGTTCGATTCTGGCCTCCGGCATAATTTTAAGAGCTAATTTTTAAAGCAAATAAAAAAATTCCCCGCGGACAAACCGAGAGGATGTGCTTAAGTTTATTTATAAATTACACTTCTAATCTTTCTAAAATTCATGTGCCCCACGAAACTCATGAAGGCAAAACCAATCGCGGAACTAAGCGCTGCAATTAAATATTTTCCCGATATGGGTATCAACTCGCTTACAAATAGGAGAATGGTAAAAATAACAATGCTCGCCGTTTTCCATTTTCCTCCATTATTGGCTCCTACTGAAAAAATGTTTTGTGAAGGAACAAACCAGGCGTATAGTCCTCCTAGCATAAGGGCGAATTCCAACGGCATGTAAATAAAAACAAAAAGATGTTGCAGAAACTGGAAAAGCGAGGAGTAAAAAAATAAAGGCAGGGAATCAAAAAATAATTTATCGGCCAAGGGGTCAAGAAGCTTTCCGGCAATTGTTACTTGCTTCCGTTTTCTGGCAAGCCACCCGTCCAATAAATCGGTGGCCGCGCCGATAACGTATAAAATCGCTCCTACAAATATCCACTGCAACCACAATATGGCCAAGGCCATAAGCGGCAAAAAGAATAATGGCCGCGAAAGAGAAAGAATATTGGGCAAGTTTCTAAACTCGCGCCATTTCATCCGCTTTCTCTCCTACTTTCTTTCACCTTGAATTAAACTAAATAAAGAAACTATCACAAGCTATACCTTATTGTACTTTTTTTAGCAAACTATATGTTATTAAAATTATCCTTTAAAAAACGCCACCCAGAGGTCAAAAACCAGTATAATTGCCCAGCCAATAAGCAAAACAAACCACCCCACAAGCTCAATCCGTTCCGGCGACCAACTAAATCGTTCCGACACCGTTCCATAAATGTCTTCCAGCGTCTCCAACTTATCTTTAATTTGCGCCCGCCACTCATCCAATTTAAATTTTTTCGCCGCCAGTTCGTAAAGGCGCGCCGAATACCAGTCGCCGATAAGCTTTATTTCGCGTTCCAAGCTCTGGAAACCGAACAGCGATGTGGCGCGTATTCCCATTATGGATTTTATGGCGTTTTTCACCTCTTTTCCGCCAAATAGCATCATGGCGCGTTTTTTCTCCGGCAACGACTCGAAAATTTTGGCAACCAGCTCCAATCGCGAGTCAAGCTCGGCATCAAGCAATCGATAACGCAGAAGCTGGAGATTGGCAAGTTCTAAAAGTTCCACAGTGGATTCAATGTCGCTCTCCGGGTCAAAAACAAAAGCGCCGTCCCAATCTACGATAACAAGATCGTTTTTTGAATATTTCAGTTGCGAAGAAAGCGTGTAATCGATTTCAAGCGGGTCAAGCGCCAATTTTTCCGATTTGAGCAAGCTTGCGACGCGCTCTTTATTTTTTAAGAATTGCTCGGGATCGCCGGAATAGTCCACGACCACGTAAAGTGAATATTCCTCGCTGTAGCGCTCCACGTCTTTGGCGCCGTTTTTCTTCAAGATTTCGTGGCACTCTGCTATGGCTTTTTCTTTTAAATCAAAAACTTCGTCGGTGAAAATATCGTCAAGTTCAAAACGGGCTTCGGCAAGAAGCATATCCGGCTGATAGGTTTTAAGCGTAATCGCGCCTTCATGGCCTTGGAGCGTTAGTTTATTTTGGCTTATAATAAACTGCTGGGGCACTGTGGCTTCAAAATAGTGCGGCGCGCTTTTTACAACAGGCGACTGTACCGCTTCTTTAGCTTTTCTCGCCTTCGTCGCGCTCGCCTCGCTGAAGCTTCGGCGAAGCGGGCCGGCGATTACAAAAGAAATAAGCTTGGCTTTCATATATTTATATTGTACACCATTTATTATTGATTTTTAAAGTATTATTTGATACACTTTTACTATATGAATGATTTTGAATACAAACCGGAAAAAAAAGATCCGCAAGCCTCAATGGAAGAATTGAAACATGGTAAATTTTCAATAACCGAAGAAGAGAGAGAACAAATTACAAAAAAAGCGCTGGCCGAAGGAAGGGCTCCCGAAGAAGCGCTCCGCGAACATACAGAGCGGCTCGCCAAAGCTACGGAGCGTCTAAGGGAAAAACAAAAAGAAGAAGCTATTAGCGATCTTGAGCGCGATATGAACGAGCAATTTTTAGGTAAGAAAAAAGAAGGTGAATAACGCGGAAAAACCCCCGCCCCGACTCAAATCGGGGCGGGGGTTTTAAATTACGAAATATTCTAAACTCTGCGCGAACCCATTTTAAGAAAAAGCGACCCGCTATTCATGATCACTTTGGTAAAGTATGCCGAAAATGGTAATAAAAAAATCATTTGAAGAATCGGAGTAAGTCCAACTTTTAGATATGGGATAATAGGCATGGCGTCTGTATAAGCCCATCTGTCAAACAACAAAGCGCGCTGTTCAATTCCTGTGGCGACAAAGAACCCGATAATAGTCAACGCTATAATATCCTTTTTGTTGAGCTTGGAAATCCAGCTAAAATCATTTTTTAACAAAGCAACAATAAAATATACAAACAAAGTAACGGCAATATCACCTCCCGTGCCTATAAGGCATGTAGAAAAATGTTGAGAAAAAGATGTGTATTCCAGAAAAAGCGGGGCTTGCGCATTTTCCCAAATGATATGCAAAACAAAGGCGGTGAATGAAAAAATAACGATTTGTTTTCCTAATTTCATATACAACAACTTGTCTTTTTATAAAATTTTGGACCTACGGGGAGTCGAACCCCGAACTTAATCATGCCATGATCACGTGATGCCGCTTCACCATAGGCCCTCAAAAATACCCATATTTTAATTCAAATAACTTATAACAAATTCCTGTTAACCTTTCAATTTCTGCTCGTCAAATCTGTGTTTGTCCCTTTTTATCACTTTTTTAAAACTTTTCATATTAAATTTTTTATGCCCCCAGACCGAATCGAACGATCATTTAGGGTTTAGGAAACCCTCGTCCTGTCCGTTGAACGATGGGGGCTAAGCTTTTATTTACATTTTAAGCGTTATACAATATACTATATATTATATATTATATAAATAATAAACTTCAAAAAATAATCTATGCCAGAAAAATCACCGATAGTTAAAGTGGTAAAAAAGTGCGCGCCGGCCGTG
>CAZKLP010000020.1:0-9924 GCA_964553885.1 uncultured Candidatus Saccharibacteria bacterium | reverse complement strand
TTTCAGCTGTCTCAAAAACACTAATTTCTCCCACTCTAATGACATAGGGATCCTGGCGCACGATAGACCTTAAACCATTTTCAAAAGTATATTCTTTATCCGGTTCAACTTGGGTTTGAGAAATACCTCCAATGTGATACTCAATAGGATCTTCAATGGTGATTACTTTAACATCCGAAGTGAGAATTTTTTTAATAAAAGCGTAAAGAGTGGTGGTTTTGCCGGAGCCGGTCGGGCCGGTAGTAAGCACCATTCCGGTCGGCTTCTGTAATTGTTTTTCTATAATTTCAAGGTCGTCTTCTCTTATGCCTAAGCTCTCCAAATCCATTTTTATTATACTTGGGTCAAGAACGCGCATCACGATATTTTCGCCATAAGCTCCGGGCAGTACGGATGTTCTGATTTCAATAGCCGTGTCTCCGCTTATAATGCTGAAACGGCCGTCCTGAGCTTTTTCACGAATGTTTAATTTGAGGCCGGAAAGTAATTTAATGCGGTTTAGCATTAATGGATAAATTGAAATAGGCATAAATATAATGTCTTCCAAAACCCCGTCAAGCCGCAATCTTATCCGGATTTTGTCTTTTTCCGGTTCAAAATGAATATCCGACGCTTTGGTAATCAAAGCTCCGGCTAAAATGGCTTCAATAATTTCCGAGGCTCTGGCTTCAAATAATTTTTCCAGGATTTTCTTAAGAGTTTCAATACTGACTATCTCTTTTTTAAATCGCGCCAACGCTTCATCTGAAATACTAACTATCCCGGTAATTTCCTTTACTTCTTTTAAAGAAGGATACTGGGACAGAGCTTTTTTCAAACTATTTTCGGAAACGACAAAAATTCTTACGGTAAAGCCCTGTTTTTCTAAACCGGCGATAAGCGACTCTACTTCTTTTTCGTCGGGATTTATGGTAACCAGCTGAAGTGTTTTGGCGTTTTTATTAATTACAGCGGCTTTAGCCAATTCCGATAACTCTTTTGAGATTATAACTAAAGCGTCTTGCTCAATTGGCGTGAAAGACAAATTAAGATAAGGAAATCCCAGCTTTTCCGCCAAAAACTTCGCCCGGCTTTCTTCTTCTTCGTGCCGGACTTTAGCCAGAAATTCTTTTTGTTTTTCTTCACCTTTGAAAGGCATAAGTTAATTGTCTAATTTAGCGTACTAATTTACAAGAAAAATTGTCCCCAACGATGATTTAATGGTTAAACATATCTTTTATATATAACGTACGTCAAGAAAAACTGTGGATAAATTGAGCGCAGTTTTAATGATTGACAATACACTTATTTAAGTGTATTATATTAATAATTAAACTTGATATTTAAAAAGTGATAAAATGGAGGGGAGACGATGAGTTTACTTGATATTGTAGCGACCTTAGTAACTTTTATTTTGGCTTTGCCATTTATTGTTATTGTCTCGGGACCCATTGTTATTTTTAGTTTATTAGTTATTTTTTTGTGGAAACAAAGAGGAAAATAATGATTGGCTGTCAAATTTTTATGAGCGTTGCTTCGGCAACGCTTTATCTTTTTCTATATTTTTTTAAAATTTATGCTATCTGAACGATCGTTTTTATAGGATAACTTTTTATTTTTTAGTTTATTTGCTACCATTTTTACATGCCACTCGTTGAAATAATCACTAAGTCGGCGGAAGAAACTAAAAAAATTGCTGCCAATTTAGCGCAAGATTTAAAAAAACAGCCGCTTTTAAAAAACGCTTTCATGGTCGCGCTTGAAGGCAATTTGGGTTCCGGGAAAACGACGTTTATTCAAGGAATAGCCCAAGGATTAGAAATTGAAGAAAGTGTTTTAAGCCAGACTTTTTTAATACTTAAACAATTTCCGATTTCGTTTAAAAAGTATAAAAGTTTTTATCATATTGACGCCTATCGGCTGAAAAGTCCGGAAGAATTATTAGAACTCGGATTTAAAGATCTGATAAATAATCCGGAAAATATAATTATTATTGAATGGGCGGACAAGATTAAAAAAATTATGCCAAAAAATATTTTACGAATTAAATTTGAAAATTTAGGGAAAAATAAAAGAAAAATAACTTTATGAAACGCCTAATTTTAATTGATTCTCACGCGCTAATCCATCGCGCTTATCACGCGTTGCCGCCGCTTACAACAAAAAGTGGCGAATTGGTAAATGCCGTTTACGGATTCACTTCAATTTTGATAAAAACCATTGCCGATTTTAAGCCCGATTATGTCGTTGCCGCTTTTGACGCTCCGGGAGCCACTTTCAGGCATAAGGAATATAAAGAATATAAAGCGACTCGCGTTAAAGCACCTGATGAGCTATATGCTCAAATTCCGCGGGTTAAAGAAATTCTAAACGCTTTCAAAATTACAATTTTTGAAAAATCAGGGTTTGAAGCCGACGATATTATCGGTACTGTCGCTAATAAACTTTCATTAAAAGATGGAAAAAATATAGAAGTTTTGATTCTAACGGGCGATATGGACAATCTTCAGCTTGTTTCAAAAAATGTGTTTGTTCTCTACGCGCCTCCAAGCGCGGTAAAGGAACAAGTTATTTACGATGCTAAAAAAGTTAAAGAACGCTTTGATGGGCTTTTGCCAGAGCAAATAATTGATTTTAAAGGGCTTAAAGGCGATCCTTCTGATAATATCCCAGGCGTTAAAGGCGTCGGCGAAAAAACGGCCATTGCTCTGCTTAATAGGTTTAAAACGATTGAAAAATTGTACGAAGCGGTGGAAAAAAATAAAGTTGAAAACATCAACGCTTCGGTTTTAGAAAAATTAAAAACGGGAAAAGACGCAGCGTTTTTTTCGAAAAAACTGGCAACCATAAAACTGGATGTCCCGATAAAATTCAATTTAAAAGAAAGCGAATTCGGAAAGTACGATAAGGAAACTGTTTTTAAACTTTTGCTTGTGTTAGGGTTTACCAGCTTAATAGATAGAATGACTGAGAAGATTGCCGCACAAGGTACGCTATATGTTGGAAGCTCGGTTTCCAACATTTCCAACCCCGCAGTTGCGGGACGAATTGGCTACGATTTTAAATCTTTTATTAAAACTCCGGCGGGGAAAAAAGTGGTTATTGGTGGCGGCGATTTTGACGTTATGATTGCCGCCTATGTTATTAATCCGGGCGAACGCGACTACAGTTTAGAAAAATTAAGTTTAACGGAATTTGACGCGATTTTACCAAAAACCGAAGCCGTTTCAAAACTGGCGCAGGTTTTTAAAAACCAACTGATTGAAACCGAAACCGAGCGTGTTTTTAAAGAAATTGAAATGCCCCTTATTCCGATTTTAGCGAAAATGGAAATCGCCGGAATAAAACTGGACGTTAAAAAGATGAATAAGTTGAATAATTATCTTAAAAAAGAACTGGTAAATCTTGAAAATGAAATTTATAAATTAGCCGACGGGAAATTTAACATAAATTCACCCCAGCAATTATCCGAGATTCTTTTTTTAAAGCTGAAGATTCCGGGGGCTTTGGCCGGAGGCCGCGTCAAGAAAACGCCCGGAGGCGCGCTTTCAACCGGAGCGGCGGAACTTCTAAAATTAAAACAGCAACATAAAATAATTGACTATATTTTAAAATACCGCGAGTTGGCCAAATTAAAGTCAACTTACACCGACGCTTTGCCGAAAACGGTTGATAAAAATGGCCGTATTCACACAACTTTTAATCAAGCGGGAACGGCTAGCGGACGGCTTTCAAGCCAAGAGCCCAATTTACAAAATATTCCGGCCCGCGGCGATTGGGGCGATAAAGTGCGGCAGGCGTTTGTCTCCGAAAAAGGGTATAAATTTCTTTCCGTTGATTATTCCCAAATTCATTTAAGAATTATCGCAGCGCTAGCGAACGATGAAAAAATGATGAATGCTTTCAAAAAAGGACTGGATATCCATAAGTTTACGGCATCAGAAATAAACAATGTGCCGATAGAAAAAGTGACGCCGCAAATGCGTTTTTCCGCCAAAGCGCTCAATTTTGGGATTATCTACGGCATTGGCGCTCAAAGTTTTGCCGAATCGGCTGGTATCAGCAAAGAAAAGGCGAGAGAGTTTATTGCCGAATATCTTAGAGATTTTTCAGGAGTTGCGCGCTATATGGAAAAACTCAAGAAAGAGGCGCGGGAAAGAGGTTATACGACAACTTTATTTGGTCGTCGGCGTTATCTTCCGAAACTTAATTCTCCAAATCCGATGCTGCGTTCTCAAGCCGAACGAATAGCGGTTAATATGCCTATTCAGGGGCTTGAAGCGGATATTATCAAGCGCGCGATGATTAAAGTTGATGAATGGATTTCGGGAAGCGATGACATAAGGATGCTTCTTCAGGTACACGATGAATTACTTTTTGAGGTGAGGGAAGATTTGGTTATGAAAATTTATCCGAAAATTGTTGAAATTATGGAAGGCGTTATAAATTTAAAAGTGCCAATTATCGCCGAAGCCAAAATCGGCGACAATTGGGGAGAGTTAAAAAAATTATAAAATTATGCCGGAACTGCCGGAAGTACAAACAATCGTTGATGATTTAAATAAAAAAGTTAAGGGTTTAACCATAACCGACGTTTGGACCGATTGGCCCAAGTACTTTTCCGCCAAAGGCGGATCCGCCTCTGGCGGAAAGCGTCATTATAGTGATTTTAAGGGTTTTAAAAAAACCGTAAAAGGGCTAAAAATTTTAAAGGTCTGGCGAGTCGGCAAAAATATTATTTTTGGCCTTTATGGCAATAAAGATATGCTTATTCATCAGAAAATGACAGGACACCTTTTGGTTGGGACATGGAATATGGGGCATGGGATATGGATTCCAAAAGAAAAGGGGTTATTGGCTGAAAGGGTCAATGGATATATTCACGTGATGTTTTATCTTTCTAACGGAAAGATGCTTGCCCTTTCCGATTTAAGAAAATTTGCCAAGATTTTGATTTTTAACGATAAAGATTTAAAAAATTTGGAGGACGTAAAAAATATCGGGCCGGATCCGCTGAAGTTGAGTTTCAAGTTAAAAGAGTTTAAAAGTTTAATAATTAAAAAAAGAGGAGTCATAAAAAAGGTCTTAATGGACCAAAATGTTATTTCGGGAATTGGCAATATTTACGCCGACGATATTCTTTTTATGGCAAAAGTTCATCCGCTTAGGCGCGTTGAAAAATTAAACGATAAAGAATTAAAAGCGATTTTTGAAGCAACTAAAAAAATCCTTAAAAAAGCCATTAAATTGCGCGGCACTTCCACTTCGGATTATCGCGATACGTCGGGTAAAAAGGGCGGTTATGGCGATATCCGTCTGGTTTATCATCGCGAAGGCGAAAAATGCCCCAATAAATGCGGCGGCGTTATCAAGCGAATCAAAATCGGCAGCCGTAGCGCCCATTTCTGCCCCAACTGCCAACGTCTTTAATTATTTTTTTAATATGACTGTCGCATAAGAATCCTATGGGATTCTTATGCGACCACAATGAGTAAGTTAGTTAAGTTAGAAATGTTAGTAATTAATAATGATAATAAAAATAATAATAAAATGACAAGAGGAAAATCGTTAACCAGAGATGTTTTATTTATGGCCGCTACCGGCACTTTAATTTTATCGTCACTATTCGCGCCCAATGTTGCTCAACTTTTAAAACCGCTAATGCGCTGGCATAGAAATTGGGACAAAATAGATCGACGGCGTATCCGAGAGGCAATTAAACGATTGAACCAAAAACGTTTGATAAATTTAATAGAAAAAGGCGATAAAATTTATATAGAAATTACAGCAGACGGCAGAAAATTAGTGAAAGATTATGATTATGATGATTTAAAATTACCGGATAAAAGGAATTGGAATAAAAAATGGCACTTGGTGACTTTTGATATACCGGAAAAGAAACAAAAAGAACGCCGGGCTTTTTCTAAAAAATTAAAAGATCTCGGTTTTTATCCCGTACAAGAAAGTGTTTTTATTTATCCTTACGACTGCAGAAACGAGATAGATTTTGTTTGTAATTTTTTGTCCATAGAACATCACGTCAACTATTTTATAATTGATGCGGTTGATAAAAATGAGGGTGATTTACGCAGATTTTTCAATCTTAAACTTTAATTATTTTCTATTTTAAAAGTTTTAAATAAACCCAATGAGTGGTCGCATAAGAATCCTATAGGATTCTTATGCGACTGAAGAAATACGGAAGAAATATGTAAGAAATACAATATGTTTATAAAAAATATTAGTTATTTGTAAAAGTATCAAAATTTAGGTAGTTTTAGTACATGATTATTTTTCTTTACGGGCAAGATTCGTATAGAATCAGCCAAAAATTAAATGAATTGATACGCGGATACAAAATCAAGAACCCGAGCGGGTTTAATTTAGTTAGTTTAGATTTAGCAGAAAACAGCCCGGAGGATTTTTTTAACGTCTTGAGTTCCGATTCTTTAATTCCGGAAAAGAAATTAATCATTGTAAAAAACATTGAGAAAGCCGACCCGAAAAGACTATTGGAATTTATTAAGTCGCGAAATTTAAGCGGGAGAGACGATGTTATTTTGGTTGCCGCTTCTTTTGACGATTTAAGTAAAAACAAACTATTTGATTATTTGATAAAGAAACCTAATCAGTCCCAGAATTTCAAATTATTGAACGATTATGAAGTTAAAGAATGGATTAAAAAATTTTCTGATTCATTTGGAGTCGAGTTTACAGGCGAAGCCTTAAATTATTTAATTTCAAATTATAGCCGCGACTTTTGGCGGCTTGATAGCGAAGTAAGGAAAATAGCGGATTTTAAGATTAAAGGAGTTGTCAGTAAATCGCAAGTTGAAGAGTTGATTATATCGGACAGGGAACACAATATTTTCGGATTGACTGATGCTCTACTGCGAAAAGATAAAAAGAGGGCGCTATTGGCGCTTCACGAGGCGATAGGCAACGGCGAAAAACCGGTTGAATTATTGGGACTTTTGGCCTGGCAGATCAGGAATCTTTTAAGATTTAAAACGGGCGCCACGCCGAATCAACTAAAATTTCATCCGTTTGTTCTCGGTAAATTGAAAGAATCGGCAAAAATTTTTTCTACTGAAGAACTTAACGCGTTTTTATCTAAAATTATTGATTTAGATTTGGCTTTCAAAACAACAGACACCAATGAAAAAACCGCACTTTCCCTTTTAATTTCGGGATTGTAATTTAAATAAAAAAATAATTTCCTATTTGTTCTCAAAGCGGGTTATGAGCCCGAGCGGGCACGGTGTCCCGCGAAGAGGGACGAGCGAGGGCGAGTCCTCTCGTTCGCCTCGCCGGGGCGAACGAGAAAAGCGTGAGAATAAATAGGAAATTATTTTTTTAAAACAAACCCTATAGTTTATTGACCGTTTTGGCTAAGCGGGATTTTAGCCGGGATACGGTATTTTTCTTTAAAACATTGGTCTTAACGGCTTTGTCTAAAGCTTTATAAACCATGGACAAAAGCTCTTTAGAGCCCTTTTTATCTTTGGCGTCAATGAATTTTTTTAACGATTTTATCTCATCTTTAAAAAAGCGGGATTGTTTTACATTTCTCGCTCGGCGTCTTTTGCTTTGCCTTAAAGCTTTTTTAGCAGATTTTGTTATGGGCATATTTTGAAGATATAATATTCTCTATTTCTAATTTTGGCAAATTTTAGTTATACTTAAAATAATATGATTTCTTATCTTGAAGGGAAAATTTTGGAGAAAAATGATAAGTTTTTTGTGATCAATACGATGGGTGGCGTTGGCTACCGGGTTTTTTCCCATGAGGGGACTCTTGAAAAAATGCCCGATATCGGCCAAAACGCGGGCGTTTGGACGCATCTTTACGTTCGTGAAGACGCACTGGATTTATACGGCTTTACGGATAAAAATGAGCTTGATTTTTTTGAAACTTTAATATCTATTTCGGGCATAGGGCCAAAATCGGCGCTCGGTATTCTGGAAGTAGCGCCGGTAGCGAGCTTACAGCAGGCGATTGTCTCGGAAGACGAGACCTTCTTTACCAGGGTATCCGGAGTAGGTAAAAAGACAGCCCAGCGGCTTATTTTAGAACTTAAAAATAAATTATCTAAGACCATCGCGCCCGTAAAAGGAAGTGATTCTGCTGAAATGGCGGAAGCGATGGACGCGTTGGTTGGCTTGGGTTACAAAGAACGCGACGTTAGAAAAGTTTTGCAGGAAATTCCAAGGGATATAAAAGGAGTTGAAGCAAAAGTTAAGGCGGCATTAAAACTATTAAGTAGAAATTAGAATACGGGATCAAAAATAAATCATTATAGTTAAAATTTAGATTATTATTAATATTTAAAAAATTTTATGAAAAACCATAACCACGATTTAGTGCATCATCTTTCAGAGACTATTGATAGTTTATGGCGGTACGACGAATACGTTAAAAATTCCCAAGGGTGCGATTCTTGCTCGGCAATGTGGAGCAAGATGAAACAAACGGATATGGAGGTAGAAAATATGTTAAGAGCTGAAATTCAGAAGCACATTGACGAAAAAAGATTTGATTAGATAGAAATATAAAACCCCGAATGCAATTCGGGGTTTTGATTTTTAATATTTTTATCCGGAATTCCAAACCGGATGTTCATTAGCTGGATAGATGCGCCATATTGGTTTATTGTGACAGTCGCAATAAGATTTCTTTCCTTTTACGACTTTATTTACGCCGATTATTAAATCATAAGGCATTATTTCTTTGCTTATAATGGCGCCGGCGGCAATGTAGGCATGGTCACCGATTGTTATAGGCGCAATGAGATTTACCCCAGAGCCGATAAAAACATAATTGCCAATAGTGATTTGCTGTTTCTTGTCACCATCGTAATTGCAAAAAACAGTTCCGGCGGCAATATTGCAGTTGCGGCCTATAGCGGCGTCGCCGACGTGGCAAAAATGGGGAATCTTTGTTCCGTCGCCAATAGAAGAACGTACTACTTCGGCGTTAAAACCGATTTTCACCTTGTTTTCAATTTGAAACCAGTCGCGAAGGAAGGCGCTCGGACCAATTTCGCAATTTTCGCCGATAAAACTGTTTATGTCTCCGATTAAATAACTATTGGGATAAATTACCGTTCCGCGGCCGATGGTAATATCCGGACTTATCCAAGTACTGTCAGGGTCAAATATGTTAACACCGCCGCGATAGATAAGTTTTTCCATAATGACTGTATTTAGTGAGAGTTTTAGCGGAAAATTTATCATTGGTATGCCCCCTCTTTTCGCTTAGTTTTTTTTATTAAGTTCTTAAGGCACCGTAACGGCGATGATAAAACAAAAAAAACAGCTCGGTCAAGCGTTTTTTGTTTCAAGTATGATGAATTCTTTACCAAAGATGTACAGGTTTAACAGTTTTTATCGGCTATCAACCACGGCAAATTTCCTAATTGAAATTTCACTTTTTTTCACAAGGTTTTTTGCTTTGGCTAAAAATTTGCTGGCTTCTAAAACTTCAATCAAAACCGGTATATTATTTTTAGTGAAATGGACAATAACATTGCCGACTTCTTTAGCAAAATCAATTGGTTTATTGGTAATTTCCCACATTAAAACGTCGGCTTCAGGTTCGTATGAAATTTTTACTTCATTATTATTTTTCATATTGTTTTCTTTTGCCAGGATAGAATGTAATGATTTTTATAACTCCGAACTCTTTTTTATATACTACCCGTAAAACGCGGTTTCTGTCAATTTTCCGTTGCGCGATTAAAAGGGGCGGGCGCGATTTATCAATCAATTCCGGTTTTTCTACAGTTTTCAAGACCTGCATTTTAGTAATTAAAAATTTATGTTTTTTTAAAATTTCAAATTTATTTTCCGCGTGTTTGGTAAAAATTATCATATATAAATACTAAAAATTTTGTCTTGGTGTATCTATACAACCACGCTCGAACCTATTTTAGCAAAAATTTC
>CAZKLP010000019.1:3037-10057 GCA_964553885.1 uncultured Candidatus Saccharibacteria bacterium | reverse complement strand
CTGTTCGCACCTCTCGCGTTATTTATTCCGCGGCGGGTCGTTAACCCGTACGCTTTTCCCCCCGCAATTGCGGGGTGGTGTCCGGACTTTCCTCCCGCCTAAGGCGAGCAATTATCCGTTTTCTTTTATTAAAGCCAATAATGTCCTTTAGGGACTTTTTAAGTATACCAAATATTGGCTTTAAATGCAAATTCTGATATATTTATATGAATTCCACAATGTTTGCAATTATAGAAAAATTTTTAAATCAAAAATCCCAAAAAATTTCTTCCGCCGCGTTAATAGTGGCTTTTTTTGGCTTAATCAGTCGTGTTTTCGGTCTCTGGCGCGATCGTATGTTAGCAGGAGAATTTGGCGCCAGCCAGACGCTCGATATTTATTATGCCGCGTTTAAAATCCCAGATCTTGTTTATAACCTGCTCATTATTGGCGCGATTTCATCGGCTTTTATTCCGGTTTTTCACGAATATATGGCGAAAGACAAGGATGAGATGTGGAAATTTGTCGGAAATGTTTTAAATATTTTACTCCTATCGCTTTTAGTTCTTTCGGTCATTTTAATTTTATTCGCGCCGCAGCTTATCTTTTTTATCGCTCCCGGTTTTGACAAGGTGTCTTTAAATTTAGCGGTGAAGATCAGTCGCGTTTTATTTATCAGTCCGATACTTCTAGGAATTTCGGCGCTACTAAGCGCCTTGCTTCAAGCATATTCAAGATTTTTAATTACATCGCTTGCGCCGATATTTTATAATTTGGGAATTATTTTTGGAATTATATTTTTAGCGCCGAGTTTCGGAATTTTTGGGCTTGCTTACGGCGTTATTTTAGGAGCGTTTTTACATCTTATGATTCAAGTCCCATCGATTTTAATCATTGGTTTTAAACCTAAAACCATTCTAAATTTTAGAAACCCCGGATTGATTAAAATTGTAAAATTATGGTTTCCCAGAACTTTTAGTCTTTTAGCGCTTCAAATAAATAGTATTGTCGCTACCGCTATTGCTTCTTCTTTAACAGTAGGGAGTATTGCCATATTTAATTTTGCCGATAATTTAAGATGGGTTCCCATAGGCATAATCGGCGTGGCGTTTTCTACCGCCGCTTTCCCGGCGATGAGCTTGGCTTACGCGCGGGGCAAAAAAGATTTGTTTTTGAAAAGATTCTCTCTTGCCGTGCGCCAAACGCTTTTTATAGTTATTCCTCTTTCATTTATATTTTTTGTTTTTAGGGCGCAAATAGTAAGAATAATTTTGGGCACCGGCGAGTTTAGTTGGGACGCTACACGGCTTACTGCCGCGGTTTTAGGACTTTTTTCTTTTGGTATTTTTGCTGCGGCGCTTTTACCTCTTTTTACCCGCGCTTTTTTTGCCTTTCACAACACCAAAACTCCGGTTTTTATAAATATTGTTTCTATGGCGATAAACGTGGCGTTAAGTTTTTTGTTTGTAACGGTTTTTATAAAATTTCCTGTTTTGAACAATGCTTTGGCGGATTTTTTAAAAATCGGAGACATGAAAGGTGTGGCTATTTTGGGACTGCCCATTGCTATTACCGTCTCTTCAATTATAAATATCGCTTGGCACTGGTTTGACTTAAAAAAACATGTTGGTGATTTTGGAATTTCCGAAATAAAAAAATCAATTTTAAAAATAATAATAGCAAGCATTGTCAGTGTTTTTTTTGCTTACGCGGGGCTGTATTTATTAAATAGCGTTTTTAATACCCATACTGTTTTGGGATTATTTTCGCAAACTTTCGGAGCGTTTATTCTGGCGGCGCTTGGTTATTTATCAGTCGCGTTTATTTTAAAATCTGAAGAAATTTTAATGTTGAACATGCCCGCGACGCTTTTTAACTGGCGCGGCATTAAGAACCCGGAACCCGACATAACCAGCTCATTTCTTGACGACCAATATTGATTATGGTACGATAAATAATTAATTTAAATTTTTTATCCCGGCGCGTTAAGCGCTTTTATTTTTTACTTGTCATTTTTATTAAGTATTTTTATATTTTTTTTTTTGTTGGTTTTTACCATACTTTAATTATATAATGTATTCTATAATACTTAGTACCCTAACCATTGCTATAGCAATGGTTAGGGTATATTATCATAGGGAGACAATTAATCATAAGTATGATTAATTATTGCGATTAGTTATAAGGAATATTTAGAATATGAATATAAATAAATATAAGTAAAGCTGGTATGAATAAAAGTGAAATAAGCAAAAAAATTTTAAAATATCTCGTAATTGGAGGCGGTTTATTTATTATTTTATCTTCACCGGCAGGCACAAGGCGGCTTTTAAAACAGTTGCCGAAAGAATTTAAAAAATATAAAAAACGCCGATTGTATAAGGCACTATCTCGCCTTAGAGCTCAAAATAAAATCACATATGTTAAAGAAGATAATAATTTTTTAACAATTAAAATTACAGAGAACGGTAAAGACTATTTAAATAAAGTTAATTTTGATTATTTAACTTTAAAAAAACCCGCAGTGTGGGATAAAAATTGGCGCTTGGTTATATTTGACATACCGGAAAATAAAAAAGTAGCGCGCGAAGCTTTGCGCGGTAAATTAAAAGATTTAGGGTTAGTAAAACTACAGGATAGTGTTTGGGTAACGCCCTTTCCTTGTGAAAGAGAAGTTGATCTAATAAAAACCATTTTTAATTTATCGGATTCTTGGCTTGATGTTATAATAACAAACAACATTGGACATAAAGAATATTATTTTAGAAAAATATTCGATTTACTTTAAAAATTAAGTACCATGAATAATGCTATAGCAATTATAGGGTACTTATATAATGAACATAATAATAATGAATATAATAATGGATGTATCACGAATATATAAATAAATAAAATATATCAGTAAATAATTAAAGAATAAATGAATATTAGGAATTTTGTAATCATCGCGCATATTGATCATGGAAAGTCCACTCTCGCGGACCGGCTTTTGGAATTGACGAGTACCATCGCTCAAAGAAAAATGCGGGAGCAATTTTTGGATCAGATGGATTTGGAGAGGGAGCGGGGGATTACGATAAAAATGCAGCCGGTTCGGATGTCATATACGTTAAATGCTATATCCTACACGCTTAATTTGATTGATACTCCGGGACACGTGGATTTTACTTACGAGGTTTCGCGGGCGCTCGCGGCCGTTGAAGGCGCGATTCTTTTAGTTGATGCAACGCAGGGAATAGAAGCGCAAACGCTCGCCAATCTTTATCTGGCTAAAAAAGAAAACCTAAAAATTATTGGTGTGATAAATAAAATTGATTTAATAAACGACCCGGAAAAAATTGAGAGTTTAAAACAAGAAATTGCCAAAATTACGAACCAAAAGCCGGAAGAAATTTTAACAGTTTCAGCGAAAACCGGCCAAAATGTTGAAAAAATTTTGGAACGCGTTGTCAAAGAAGTTCCGGCTCCGGAAATAAATATATCGCGGCCGTTTAAAGCCTTGATTTTTGATTCACATTTTGACGCCTATAAAGGCATAATTTCTTACATTAAAGTTGTTGAAGGAATGGTACAAAAACAAAAAACCGTAACAGCATTGGCGACAAAAGCAAAAATACAAGTTTTAGAAAACGGTATTTTTAAACCTGAGCTTGTGCCGGTAGAAAATCTGTCTTCCGGAGAAATTGGTTATATTGCCACGGGTCTTAAAGATTCTTCTCTAATTAAAGTTGGCGATACTCTTGTGTCCGGCGCAGATGTTAAACCACTTGCGGGTTATAACGAACCTAAGCCCATGGTTTGGGCGAGTTTTTATCCCGAATCGGCTGACGATTTTGATTTATTAAAAGACGCGCTTTCAAAACTTAAATTAAATGATGCCGCGCTTCACTACGAGCCGGAAACTCAAGAGGCGCTTGGCCGCGGATTCCGACTGGGATTTTTGGGTATGCTTCATCTTGATATAACCGTTGAACGCCTGAAGCGGGAACATAAATTAACAGTTGTTGTTACCACGCCGACCGTTTCTTACATGATTTTTTATAAAAATGGCGATATTAACGAAATTTTTACCCCGGCCGACTGGCCCGATCCGTCACGCGTATTAAAAGTGGAAGAACCATGGGTGCGTTTAGAAATTCTTTTACCGACAAGATTTATCGGCAATATCATGAAACTTATGGGCAGTTACCGCGGTGTTTACCAAAAAACCGAATATCTCGGGACGGATCATTTGATTCTAAATTTTATTATTCCTCTCGCGGATATTCTTATTGATTTCCATGATCGCCTAAAAAGCAGTTCGGAGGGTTACGCTTCCATAAATTACCAGCTCATCGGTTTTAAGCCATATGATCTGGTGAAACTTCAAATTTTAATCGCCGACGAACCGGTTGAAGCATTTTCAAAAATTGTACCGAGAACCCTTGCTTATCGGGAAGGCGGCGCGATAGTCAAAAAGTTGAAAGACATAGTGCCGCGGCAGAATTTTGCCGTGGCGCTTCAGGCGGCAATTGGCGGTAAAGTTATTGCCCGCGAAACCATTCCGGCTATGAGAAAAGACGTGACCGGTTATCTTTACGGCGGTGATATAACAAGAAAAATGAAGCTCCTCGAAAAACAGAAAAAGGGTAAAAAGAAAAGGGCGGCCTTCGGCCGCGTGGAATTGGATAGTGATGTTTACTTGAAAATGTTTCGCAGCGGAGAATAAAAAAGAGGCCGCCAAGCCGATTTTGGTGCTAATATCTCAACAGCGGGACAAATAAAAATGCCACCATTGAAAGAACGGCTAAAACAGTTATTACCAGCCACAAAGCGTTAATCGCTTTTTTTTGTCTTTTACTCATAGTATTTGTATTATATAATAAATTTTAGAAAGCGCAAAATCAATGATAGAAAAAAACAATACAACGATTTATTATAAACTTCTTAGATCAAAAATATTTTTTATGTTTCTTATCCCGATTTTATTGGCTTTGGCCGTAGGTATTTTCCAGAAGCTTTATTATCGATATGAAATTAAAGGAGAGTTGGACAAACTTAACTCCGAAATTGCCGATTTAAACAAACAAAAAAACGACTTAAATCAACTGGTTGATTATTATAAAAATGAGTCCAATCTTGAAAAAGAAGCGCGAGTGCGGCTTAATCTTAAGAAAGAGGGCGAAAAAGTGGTTATTATTTTGCCGCAAGCGACTTCAACAGATGATAACGACGAATCCATTTCCGGTTTAAGCGGCGTTAATTTAGAGAATTTACCGAATTACAAGCAGTGGTGGTATTACTTTTTCCGATAATTTAAAACCCCGCGTCGCGGGGTTAAAAAGTTTTATTTTCAAGCTTTAAAAATCTTACGAGCGGCCAGGCGGCGACAGTAAATATTGCCGATGTCACAATAAGCAATTTTAATCCGACCAAATCAAACATATAACCGCCAAAAGCCGACGAACCCATGCTACCGAGATTGCACACCGACATTAGAGCCGCGAAAGTAGTGCCTTCGCTGTACTTGGGGCAAATCACAGCCGCCAGATTTAATGTGGTGAGAAAAATGAAAATTCCCAAGATGCTGAATGTGCCAACAGTGATCAAGCGTATGACTTTCGCCAGCCATAAATGATTAAGAACAAATGGTGTAAAGTAAATTAGATCAAAGAGCGTCGTTATGACTCCAAGGATAATCGCGAAATAAAGAAGCTTTGATGTTTTAAATTTTTGAGAATAATTTCCAAAAAGCCACGCCCCTATAACCGCGGTCGCGCTGCCAACGGCGCCGACAATGCCAAAAAACATTTTATCAAATTTCAAAACATCGTTGGCATAATAAAAAAATGGCGTGCCAAATGAAGGACTGAAATTCCAGAAAAACAGAAAGAATGCCACAAACCACAACGTCTTATCTCTGCCGGCTTCTTTTAAAGATGCGATACTGACCCGCCAATGGTTAGTGTTTTTTCCAGCTTTTTCTTCTTTTACGAAAATTATCACCAATAGCATAACTATTAGCGGAAACACGGCATTTATGGAAAATATAGTTTGATTTTTCAGATTAGTCGCGACCCAGCTGCCGGCAAGCGAGGTGAAAATCTGGGCGACATAAACCGCGCCCCATTGCCACGACTGAAATTTTCCAGTAAGGCCATGCGGTTTGCCCGTTTGGACCATTAAACCGTCGCAAACGACGTCGTTGAAAGCATAAAAGAAATTTGAAATGGTGAATATGGTAAGAAGAAAGGCGATGGTGTAGTTTTCAATTTGACCAAGCATGAACCAAATGACTGAAGCGACCAAGCTGGTCAGAATAAGATAAGATTTCCGGCGATAGCCGAAAAGTGGCAGGGCGTCGGAAATCATTCCCCACAGAGGCTTAATTACCCATCCGAGCATGGTTACGGCTCCGAAATATGCCGCCTGGCTAGCTGTCATTTTCAGAATGTCTTTCAACAGATAACTTATTGCCAATCCCGGAAGCGAAGCCATGCCGTTAGTAGAAAAGAAATATATTAAGCCAAAAGTCAAGGACAATCTTAAGGCTGTTTTCTGGTCCATTTGCTCATCGACAAATAATTATTAAAGTACAAAATTTGGCTAAATTTTTACATTAAAGCATTGAAAAGTCAAGGATTTTATTGTAAGATATTTAAATCTCGCCTTCGCGATCTTGGCGGGCTTGCCCGCCGAAGCTCGCTATGGCGAGCGAAGGCGGGTATCGTATAATGGCATTATGTGTCCTTCCCAAGGATAAGACAGGAGTCCGATTCTCCTTACCCGCTTCAACTCATAAAAATTAAAAAAACCCGATTGATTACGGGTTATAAATTTTATTGTTTATGCTTTAGGAAGCAAAACTCCGGTGTAAAAATTTTCCGGTTTTAGATATTTATCAACAACTTCAGTAATTTCGTCAATCGTCACTTCTTCGAAGCGCTTGACGCTTTCCTCAAAACCTAACGGAACACTCATAATAGAAATTCTACGAGCAGCTCCAGATAAAATACTCATTGTATTATCAATTAAACTATAATTTCCTTTTATCAGTGT
>CAZKLP010000019.1:0-3027 GCA_964553885.1 uncultured Candidatus Saccharibacteria bacterium | reverse complement strand
AAAGCTTGTCGTTTCTTTTTTCTCTAACAATAATTTTGATGGCGAGATCTAATGCATGCTCGTAATTTGACGGCAATGTTGTCATTACGATTCCAAAAAAAGTGGCATCACTTTTTTGTTCTATTTCGGAGTAGATGGAGTAACAAAAACCGTACTTTTCTCTTATTTCAAGAAAAAGCGGGAAAGATGTTCCGCCACTAATCATTGTTTTGAATAGATAAAGCGCGTAAGCTTCTTTTTCGGTTAACGCTGGAAAAATTGATCCTGAAGTAATATATGCCTGCTCGGTTTCTTTATAGAGTACTAACTTTTCAGTTGGTTTATTCGGAAGAGAATACAACCGACTCTCATGTTTTTTTGTTCCTTCTATCTTAAAGAAATTGTGATTTATAAGATCAATAAGTTTTAGCGGGTCAACACTGCCAACGGCGAGATAGGTAAAGTTTTTTGGATGATAATATTTTTTAGCAAAGCGGAAAAAATCTTCTTGTTTAAAATTTTCGATCGCTTCTTTTAAACCAATGGGTACTTGCGAAAGAGGATGGCCGGCCATTCTTTTCTTAATCCAAGTTGTTCCTAAGTAAGAATCCGGGGAATCATTATCATCAGTCATTTCCTGCAAAACAATTTTCATTTGCGTAGGGATAATATATTTTTGAAATCTTGGATGAAAAAGCGATTCGCCTAAAACTTTAACGGATCTTGCGATTTCGCTTGTGTCTATTTTATGGAAATAAAGCGTTTCTTCGTTGTTGGTAAAAGCATTACTTATTCCGCCAACGCTTTCTGTGTAGGCCGACATAGCCTTTTGCGTTCTCAAAGAAACGGTGCTCCCCTGAAAAAACATATGTTCAAGCGCGTGGGCAAGGCCGGCTTCTTCCGGCCACTCTTCATCTCGCGAACCGACGTTTGTTAAAACTCCGATTGAAGTGTTTTTAGTGTGAGGTAAATGTAAAAACCACAATGGCGCGCCGCTTTCAGTATCAAACTTTTGCCAATCCATCGGTTGCCTCCTATTTATCTTTATTTTTAATGAACCTTCAGTGTCAGTAAAAATACTGTAAATTAAGTTGAAATTTTAGTCAATTTGTATATAATTATTAAAATACGCCGCCTTAGCTCAGTGGCAGAGCAACTGTTTCGTAAACAGTAGGTCCTCGGTTCGATTCTGAGAGGCGGCTTCATAATTGGACTTTTTATAAATAAATAATTAAAATAAAAAATATGCCAAAAATAACCATATATACAACTCCGAGTTGCGTGTACTGCAAAATGGCCAAAGCATTTTTTAAAGAACATAATTTTCCGTATGAAGAAAAAGATGTTTCAACCGATATAAAAGCGCAAGAAGAAATGATCGCGAAGTCTAACCAGCTTGGCGTGCCGGTTATTGATATCGACGGCGAGTTTGTTGTCGGTTTTGATAAAGAGAAGATTTCTAAATTACTAAACGTAAAATAATTTTTTAAATTATGAGTAACAAAACTTTGTGGAGTATGAGAAAGACATTGATGCGGTGCGGCTTTTTGAGAAGAAGTCCGACCCTTCGAATCCCTCAGGGCAGGCGGTGTTTGAACGCATCAATATGGTAGGCGCAATTGGTATGAAAATGATGAAATGGGGCGTGCCTTTTGGGGCGATGGACAAAACCGGCTGGGAATTTGATCTAATTTTACTTGCCGCAAACATTGCCATTATTTTGGGCGGCGACGGATCAATTGGTATTCAATAAAAAAGGTTATGAATAAAGTTTTAGTTATTATTATTGGTATTTTGATTGTCGGAGGCATTGGTTGCTTAGTAATCTCTAAAAAAATGGCAATATCGTAGACCACAAACGCGGACCGTTGGATGTTAATGAAATTCGGGAGCGAATTAAAAAAATTAACGATTATGGTAGAAAACCTCAAAGAAAAAATTGAAGAATTGCTTAACCGGAGCCGCTTTACCGCGGACCGGCTTTGACTTGCGAGGGAAAAAAGAAAGGATTGAAAGTTTAAGAAAAGAAACGGAAAACCCCGAATTTTGGAAAGATCAAGAAAAAGCCAAATCGGTACAAAAAGAAATTGCCGAACTGGAAAAAGAAATAAAATCGCAGAGTGATTTTGAAACCGAAGTCGGGGACTTGGTTGAGCTTTTGAGTATTGCCGAAAAAGAAAATGACGAGAAGCTTCTTAAAGACATTTCGGAAAAATTTAACGCGCTTGAGTCGCGGTTTAAAAAACACGAGCTTAAAATTTTTCTTGGCGGAAAATACGATAAAAACAACGCTATTATAACAATTTCCGCCGGAGTTGGCGGTCGCGACGCGCAGGACTGGGCGAGCATGATTTTCCGGATGTACAATCGCTTTGTTGAGTCGCGAGGATGGGAAATAAATATTTTACACGAATCGTTGGGCGAAGAAGGAGGAATAAAAAGCGCCACTTTGGAAGTTAAGGGTTCCTATGCTTACGGATATTTAAAAAATGAAGCCGGTGTTCATCGGCTGGTGAGGATTTCTCCATTTTCGCCAAATAAATTAAGACACACTTCTTTTGCCGCTCTGGAGGTTTTGCCGGAAATTGACGCTAAGGATGTTCTAATAAAGCTGGACGATTTGCGGGTAGATACTTTTCGTTCTTCCGGCGCCGGCGGACAGAATGTTAATAAAAGAGAAACTGCAGTTCGTGTTACCCACTTACCGACAGAAATCGCGGTAGCGGTTCAAACAGAGCGTTCTCAATCTCAAAATCGCGAAAAAGCCATGCAAGTTTTGGCGTCAAAACTCCACGCTCTGCAATTAAAGAAAGAAGAAGAGGAGCTTGCGAAAACCAAGAAAATAAAAAAATCAGCGCAGTGGGGTGCGCAAATCCGCTCTTATGTTCTCCACCCATATCAAATGGTCAAAGACCACCGCACTGGTCACGAAACTTCACAAATTCAAAAAGTTCTCGACGGCGATCTGGACGAATTTATCGAAGCGGAATTAAAAGGTTAATATATAAATTCAACATTTGCCTGAAGGAAAAAAATAAAATACGTGTC
>CAZKLP010000018.1:0-10499 GCA_964553885.1 uncultured Candidatus Saccharibacteria bacterium | reverse complement strand
AGGAAGGCGTCAGATGACCGGCGTTGATTTTTCCGTTTTAACCAAATCTTACCCTGAAAAAAGCCTTACCAAAGGAATTAAAAGAACTTCGGCTAGAAATAATCGAGGCCGAATTACCGTTAGGCATCAGGGAGGCGGGCATAAAAAACTTTATCGGCTTATTGATTTCAAGCAGAATAAATATAACGTTTCCGGCCGGGCGGCTTCTATTGAGTATGATCCTAATCGCACGGTTTTTATTGCTTTAATAGTTTACAAAGATGGCGAGAAAAGGTATATTTTAGCTCCCAAAGATTTTAAAGTTGGAGATACTGTTATCGCCGCGGAGAACGCTCCTTTAACTGTTGGCAATCGTTTAATGCTTAAAAATATTCCGGTTGGCGCTTTCATTCACAATGTTGAACTTTTCCCCGGTAAAGGAGGCCAGCTGGCAAGGTCAGCAGGCAGTTCTATTGAAATTATGGCTCAAGAAGGCGGCTATACCCATCTTCGTTTGCCATCGTCTGAAATCAGAAAAGTTTTAGCTGGCGGATACGCTTCAATAGGAGCGCTTTCAAATAGTGAATGGAATACAGTTACAATAGGCAAGGCCGGCCGTTCGCGCTGGCTCGGCGTTCGCCCCACCGTGCGCGGATCGGCGATGAACCCGGTAGACCATTCATATGGCGGTGGCGAAGGTCGCGCCTTAAGAGGCACAAAACGGCCTAAAACAAAATGGGGCAAAGTTACCGGCGGCCGAAAAACCCGAAATAAAAACAAACGGTCAAGCGCATTTATTATTAGAAGAAGAAAGAGATAAACATCAACGAATAGCGAATCTATTACGAATAAAAAACAGATTAAAAATTCGTAAATTCGCAACAAGATTCGTTATTCGCTGATGAACGAAGTGTATGTCACGAAGTATTAAAAAAGGTCCTTGGGTGGATCCAAAACTGCTCAAGAAAATAAGCAAATTAAGAGCCGGCGACAGGACGGTCGTTAAAACCTGGTCGCGCGACTCTATGATTTCTCCGGAGATGGTGGGATTTACTTTTGGCGTTCACAATGGCAAGATTCATATTCCAGTTACCATAATTGAAGAAATGGTTGGCCACAAGTTGGGTGAGTTTTCTTTTACCAGGAAATTTGTGCGTCACGGCGGCAAAATACAAAAAGAGCTTGAGATGAAAGCTGCCGAAGCCGGCAAAGCGCCGCTTCCATTGGGGCCAAAGAAATAATTCAAAATAATGCAATACAAATTTCATCTGAATAATTTAAGGATAGCGCCGAGAAAAGTAAGATTGGTTGCCAATCTTATTAAAAAATCTTCGGTTTTCTCGGCGCAGGCCCAATTAAAATTTCAAAATAAGAAAGCGGCCTTGCCTATATTGAAGCTTTTAAAATCAGCTGTAGCTTCCGCGGCCAATAATTTTAATTTGCCTTCAGAAAATCTTCGCGTTTTAAATATTTTCGTCGACGAAGGGCCTAAATTAAAACGGTTTCGGGCCAGAGCTTTTGGCCGGGCCGGCGCCATCCATAAAAAAACAAGCCACATAACACTTATTTTGGAAGAAGAAATGACATCAGGTTTTAAAAAAGCAAAGAAAAAAATAAGCGAAGTTGTTGCTCAAAAACCTGCCTTTGTTGAAGTCGCGATTACTCCTAAAAAGGAGGCGCCTAGGGAAATAAAGCCGGCAAGAAAATTCAGCGATTTTACCAGAAAGATATTTAGAAGAAAAGCAATCAGTTAATTAATACGAATTACAAATCTATTACGAATATACGTATATTAGTAAAGATTAGTAATTAGTAATATTATGGGAAACAAAATTCATCCAACAAATTTTCGGCTCGGCGCAATCTTCAATTGGAAATCACGATGGCTTTCAAAAAAGTTTTATCGTTATTTTTTGGAAGAAGATCTTCGGATTCGCGAATTATTAAAAGGGCTGTATAATCGTTCCGGCTTGGGAGAAGTGGAAATTGAACGCTCCGGCGATTCTATTATGGTGATTATAAATACGGCTAAGCCGGGTTTAATTATTGGACGCGGCGGTACGGGCCTTTCCGATTTAAAGAAGAAAATAGAGATCGTAATTAAAAAGTTAAGAGAAAAATCCCGATATGGAGAAGGCAAGTGGGAATTTAAGCTTATGGTAAATGAAATTAAAAATTCGGAGACCGAAGCTAAAATCGTGGCTCAAAACATCGCTTCGGATTTGGAGAGAAGAATTCCTTTCAGAAGGACGATTAAAGGCGCTTTGGAAAGAATGATGTCGCAAAAAGGAGTTTTGGGCGCGAGAGTCGCTTTAGCCGGCCGGCTTGACGGCAGCGAAATGGCGCGGCGGGAATGGCTTAGTAAAGGAAAGGTGCCGCTTCAAACTATTCGAGCTAATATTAACTACGCTCAAGAAGAGGCCTTAACCGTTTACGGTAAAATTGGCATAAAAATTTGGATTTATAAGGGCGAAGTATTTGAGGAGAAAAAATAATGTTGATTCCAAAAAAAGTAAAACATAGAAAGTGGCATAAAGGACGAAGGAGATTTAGTGGAGTTGAAACTCGCGGCGTTACTTTGGTTTTTGGCACTTATGGTTTAAAATCGCAGGGACGCGCCTGGCTTACGGCGCGCCAGATTGAATCGGCGCGCCGGGCAATGACGCGATATGTGGCTCGCGGCGGAAAAATCTGGATAAGGATTTTTCCGGATAAGCCGGTTACCAGAAAAGGAGCCGAAACTCCAATGGGAGGCGGCAAGGGCAGTGTCAGTCATTATGTAGTTCCGGTAAAACCGGGCCGCGTTCTTTTTGAAATGGACGGAGTTTCAGAAGAGTTGGCGCAAGAAGCCATGAAACGAGCCGCTTATAAATTGCCGTTAAAAACAAAATTTATTAGTAAATAACGAGTACGAATTACAAATCTGATACGAATATACTAATTAGAATTATTCGTATATTAGTAAAAATAAGTAATTAGTATTATGGCTAAAACATTAAAAGGAACGGTAGTTTCCGACAAAATGAATAAAACAGTTGTCGTAAAAGTGGAGGATTTTAAAAAACATCCGCGCTACGGCCGGTATTATAAATCCAGTAAAAAATATAAAGCTCACGACGAGAAGGGAGAATTTCATGTTGGCGACAAAGTAATGATTCAAGAAACCAGGCCGATATCAAAAGATAAATGTTTTGTGGTAACTAAAAAAATATGATACAGCCAAGAACAATTTTAAAAGTTGCCGATAATACCGGCGCTAAAACAATCAGAGTTTTTAAAATTTTAGGAGGCACGAGGCGGCGCTATGCGAGCCTTGGCGATGTTGTGGTGGCTTCTGTTCAGATAGCCGAACCTAGAAAAGAAATAAAGAAAAAAGAAATTGTCAGGGCCGTTATTGTCCGCCAAAGAAAAGCTTACCGGAGGCAAGACGGCAGTTATATTCGTTTTGATGATAACGCGGCGGCGATAGTTGACGGTTTAGAACCGAAAGGCAGCCGTATTTTTGGTCCCGTTGCCCGGGAACTTCGCGACCGGGGGTTTGTAAAATTAGTTTCTCTGGCGCCGGAAGTGTTATAAATAAACGAATAACGAATCTGTTGCGAATAAACGAATAAGATAAAAAAATGAAAATAAAAAAAGGCGACAATATAATAATGATAAGCGGGAAAGAAAAAGGAAAGCGGGGAAAGGTGATGCGTGTTTTGCCGGCGGAAAACAAGGCGGTTATTGAAAATATTAATTTAAAGAAAAAACATCAAAAACCTAAAACCGGAGGCAAGAAGGGAGAAAAAATCGAAACGTCCCGGCCCGTGCCGGTTTCATCGATTATGTTAATTTGTAAAAATTGCGGAAAGCCAATTCGCACGGGCTATAAAATTTTAGCCGATAATAAAAAAATCAGGATCTGTAAAAAATGCGGATTAGAAGTGTAAAATTTATGAAAGAAAAAGCAATATCCATTTTAAAAAAAGAATTAGGCATAAAAAATGTTTTAGCGTTGCCTAAAATTAAAAAAGTAGTTATCAATACCGGCTTA
The DNA here is from genome assembly GCA_964553885.1 of uncultured Candidatus Saccharibacteria bacterium. GTDB lineage: Bacteria > Patescibacteriota > Minisyncoccia > UBA10092 > UBA10092 > JACPHB01. The sequence goes on along the minus strand of CAZKLP010000018.1, from coordinate 6,484 downwards.
GGACGCGTTATTAAAGATGAAAAATTTTTAGAAGTGGCATTGCGCGACCTTGGGTTAATAACCGGCCAAAAACCGAAAACAACGCTGGCTAAAAAATCAATAGCTAATTTTAAAACTAGAGAAGGCATAGTCATAGGGGCGGCAGTTACTTTGCGGGGCCCTCGAATGTACGACTTTATAAGCCGCTTAGTAAATATCGCTTTGCCGAGAACCCGCGACTTCAGAGGTATTGACGCTAAATCCCTCGATAAAAGCAATAATTTGACAATAGGGATAAAAGAACATATTGTATTTCCTGAAGTTTCCGGAGAGGAAGTTAAAAATATTTTTGGCTTTGAAATTACGATTGTTATAGATGCCAAAAATAAGGAAGAAGCAATGGCTTTATATAAAGCAACAGGGTTTCCAATAAAGAGCTGATATATAAAAATGCCGAAAAAATCACAAATCGCGAGAGCGTTAAAAAATCCTAAATTTTCTACCCGAATTGTAAGGCGTTGTTTTAGATGTGGCCGCCGCCGCGGCTATATGAGGGATTTTGGATTTTGTAGGATATGTTTTAGAGAAGCCGCCAGACGCGGTGAAATCCCGGGAGTTAAAAAATCCTCATGGTAAAAAAATATGAATGATCCTATTAGCGACATGTTAACAAGAATAAGAAACGCGCAAAAAGCCGAACATAAATCGGTTATTATGCCGCTGTCAAAAATAAAATTAGAAATAGCAAAAATTTTAAAAAAAGAAAATTATATTGATGATTTTTCTGTGAGAAGCGGGAAAAAATTACTGGAAATAGACTTAAAATATCCAAAGGCAATAAATGAAATTAAAAGAGTCAGCAAGCCGGGCCAGCGTTTTTACATTAAAGTTGATAAAATAAAACCGGTAAAAAGCGGCTATGGATGCTCAATAATTTCAACTCCCAAAGGTCTGATGACAAATAAAGAAGCTCGCAAAGTGGGCCTCGGCGGCGAAGTGCTTTTGGAAATCTGGTAATGATTACGAATTACAAATCTAATACGAATATACAAATTAGAATTATTCGTATATTAGTAAAAATTAGTAATTAGTATTATGTCAAAAATAGGAAAAAAGTTAATAGAAATCCCAAGTGGCGTAGTTGTCGTTATTGAAGACAGCCTTATTAAGGTTAGGGGGCCAAAGGGAGAACTGGAATATAAAATACCGCGGGAATTAAAAGTAACGCTTATGGAAAATAAAATTGCTGTTTTGCCTATTGCTAAATCCAAAAAAACACCGGCGTTATGGGGAACAATAAGAGCGATAATCGCCAACATGGCGGCCGGCGTTCTTGATGGGTTTGAGAAGAAATTAGAGATTGAAGGAATTGGTTTTAAAGCTCAAACACAAGGTAATGATTTAATTTTAAATCTGGGATTTTCTCATCAAGTTTTTTTTAAAGTTCCCAATGGCATTAAAGTCAGCGTTCTAAAAAATGGCATTACGGTTAATGGTATTTCTAAGGAATTGGTTGGCCAAACGGCCGCTAATATAAGGGCGCTTAAAAAACCTGAGCCTTATAAGGGTAAGGGCATCCGTTACGCCGGCGAGGTGATAAAGAGAAAAGCCGGTAAAAAAGTAGCCGGAACGGCAGGATAGAATAAAATAGAATATGATTAAACAAACAAAAAAAGTAAAAAGAAAAATGAGGCACAAAAGAGTGAGATCAAAAATTTTTGGCACCGCAGAGCGGCCGCGGCTTTCGTTTTTTAAATCAAATAAGCATTTCTATATCCAATTAATTGACGACACTTCAGAAAAAACAATAGTTTCTGTTTCTGACAAGGAAATTAATGGCAAAAAAAATGATAAGGCCCGTGAATTAGGAAAATTTTTAGCAAAAAAAGCTGTCGGTGCGGGAATAAAAACAATTGTTTTTGATCGCGGCGGCTATAAGTTTCATGGCGCTGTTTTGGAAACAGCAAAGGGCGCGCGCGAAGGGGGATTAAAATTTTAAATTTTAGAAATTTATGATAGCGACAAATAAAAAAATTTTTTCCGCCGGAGGCGGATCCGCCTATGGCGGAAAAAGAGGACCAAGAAGACCACGAGAGAAGTCAGAATTTGATCAGAAGACATTAGATATTAGAAGAGTTACCCGGGTGGTTGCCGGAGGCAAGCGATTTAGATTCAGGGCTACGATTGTATTGGGTGATCATAAGGGTCGGGTTGGCGTTGGCGTTGACAAAGGAGCCGATACTTCGGAAGCGATAGAAAAAGCATCGCGGGCGGCGAAAAAAAACTTAATTACTATTTTAATAAAAAACGGCACTATTCCTCACGAAGTTTTTGGAAAATTCAGTAGCGCCAGGATAATTTTAAAGCCCGCGAAGGAGGGCCACGGTATTGTTGCCGGCGGGCCGGTTAGAATTGTCGTTAGTTTAGCCGGGATTACCAATATCACTTCAAAGATTTTAGGTACGACGACTAATAAACTTAATAATGCGAGAGCGGCAATTGAAGCGCTCAAAAAGCTCAAATCATAATGCGATTACATCAAATAAAATCAATTCATAAGTTAAAAAGAAGAAGGCGAATTGCCCGCGGTGGGAAAAGAGGCGGTTATTCCGGTCGCGGCATTAAAGGCCAAAAATCTCGAGCCGGCGCCGGAATTCGGCCGGCTATCCGCGATTTAATGATGAAATTGCCAAAACAACGCGGCCGTGCCAAGCATTCTTTTAAGAGTTTATTTGTTAAACCAGTAATTATAAATTTAGAAATCATTGAAAAAAAATTCAAATCCGGTGAAATAGTTAATCCTCAAAACTTGTTTGAAAAAAAACTGATTTATAAAAAAAGCGGCAATTTACCGGAAGTGAAAATTTTAGGCGACGGAAAAATTTCACATAAACTTGCGTTTCAAGGCGTTTTACTTTCAAAATCGGCGCGTGATAAAATTATTAAAGCGGGAGGGATTATCAGCGAATAACGAATCGCTAACGAATAAACGAATAACGAATTCGGAATTCGTTAATTCGCAACAAGATTCGCTATTCGTTGATGAAAACGTATGTTTAACAAAGTGATTCAAATTTTTAAAATAAGGGATTTAAGAAATAGGATTTTTTTTGTTTTGGCGCTTTTAGTCGTTTTCCGCCTTATGGCAACTATTCCGGTTTCGGGAGTTGACGTTCTGCGTCTAAAATCTTTTTTTGAAGGTAATCAGCTTTTTGGATTGCTCAATATATTTTCCGGCGGAGCTATGTCAAACTTATCTATCGTGATGCTCGGAGTCGGTCCTTATATTACGGCCTCAATTATCATGCAGCTTTTAACAATGCTCATTCCGGCTCTAAAAGAGCTTTATCACGAGGAAGGTGAAATTGGCCGCCAAAAATTTAATCAGTACACAAGATACTTGACCGTTCCTTTAGCTATTTTACAGGGTTATGGTCTTCTGGTTCTGTTAAAAAACCAGGAAATTATAACCACGCAAAGCAGTTTAGTGTTTTTTTCATCAGTTTTTGCGGTTACTGCCGGTTCAATGTTTTTAATGTGGCTTGGCGAACTTATAACGGAAAAAAATATCGGCAATGGTATTTCATTATTAATATTCGCCGGCATTGTTTCCAGCCTTCCGGTTGATTTAAAACAAACTTTAATTATCTACGATCCGTCCCAACTTCTTACTTACATGGCTTTTATCATTGTTTCAATTGTAGTCATTGCCGGGGTTGTTGTTATTACCGAAGGAGAAAGAGCTATCCCGATAGCTTACGCCAAAAGAATCAGGGGTAACCGCGTTTACGGCGGTTCCACGGCTCATTTGCCTCTAAGGGTTAATCAGGCCGGCGTTATTCCGATTATTTTTGCTCTTTCAATTTTACTTTTCCCGCAGCTTATAGCGCAGGTTATCGGCGGGTTTGATATTATGTGGCTTTCCCAAATTGCCCGTTCATCGGCGGCGTTTTTGCAAAACCAATTCGTTTACGGTTCTTTTTATTTCATTTTGGTTATTTTATTCACTTATTTTTATACGGCGATTACTTTTGATCCTGATCAAATTTCTCAAAATTTGCAAAAACAAGGCGGGTTCATTCCGGGAATCAGGCCCGGTGGCTCTACCGCCGAATTTATTAAAAGAATTTTAAACAGAGTAGTATTGATAGGCGCTATCTTTTTGGGGGCAGTCGCTGTTTTGCCTATTGCCGTTCAGTACTTTACCGGTATTGCCACTTTAACTATAGGCGGTACCGCTCTTCTTATCGCGGTTTCGGTGGTTTTGGAGAGCATGAAACAAATTAAATCCCAGCTTGTAATGAGAGAATATGAAAGTTTTTAAGGTTTTTTAAATTATTGCTCCACCAAACTTTCTTTCAGAATCGCGATTCACTCGCTCCGGCGGCAAGCGCTCACTGCCTCTCGCTCTGCGATCCCGCCATTGGCGGGAACCAATATCGTCAGAGATAAATCTCTGACGATACCAGCTCGCAGAGCTCCGAGAGCTTCTTCAATAAAGTTTAGCAGAGCAATTTAAAAAAATTTTCGGATGAAAACTCTCAAAAAAAATATTGCCATCGTTATTCTCGGCCGTCCGGGTTCGGGAAAAGACACCCAAGCCGAACTTTTGGCCAAAAAGTTCGGCTTGGTTCATATTATTTCAAGCAAGGTGATTGAAGACGCGCTCAAAATCTCAAAAAAGACAATTAAAATCGATAACAAAATACACAGCGTTTTAAAAGAACGGGAAAATTTGCGTAGTGGCAGATTAACCACTTTTACCTTTGTTTCCGCTCTTATAATTAATAAAATCAGAAATATTGTTAAGAAAAAGAAAGGCATTATAATGAGCGGTTCATTGCGTTCTAAAACCGAGCTTAAAAAAGAACTACCGATGCTAAAAAAACTATACGGCGATAAAAATATTTTTATTTTTCATGTTTGGATTTCTCCGGAAGAAGTTTATGCGCGAAACTTAAAACGCCATCGCAAGGACTTGCCGGAACTTGATACGAAAAAAGTTATTGATAAACGCCTTAAAATGTTTAACAAATATACGTTTCCGGTTATAAAACTTTTGGAAAAAAAGAAACAAATTATTGAAATTAACGGCGAACAATCAATAATGAAAATTCATCTGGATATATTAAGGGCTTTGTCATCCAAATTAAAATAAAATATCAAAAATCATTTTCCTCGCGCGTTCGGTCGCCCAGCGACTCTCTCTCTGTCAGATGAAAGCGTTTTGCTATTTTATTGTTTATAAGATATAAAATAGTAGGATGATAACTATAAAAACAAAAGAAGAAATAGAAATTTTAAAAGAGGGCGGGAAAATTTTAGCCGAAGTTTTAAGAGAACTGGCGAAGCTCGCTAAGCCCGGCGTCAGTACGGGCTTTTTGGATCAAAAAGCCCGTGAAATGATTTCAGCCCGCGGCGGCGAACCGGCTTTTTTAAATTACCGCCCTGATTTTATGGAAAAACCCTATCCGGCCGCTCTTTGCGCTTCGCTCAACGAAGTTGTGGTTCACGGCCTGCCTTCGGATGCCGTTATTTTAAAAGAGGGCGATATTTTAAAACTTGACCTTGGCGTTAAGTACAAAAATCTATTTACCGACGCGGCTATCACGGTTGGAATCGGAAAAATTACGGAGGAAAGCCAGAAACTTATTGACATCACCAAACAGTCGTTGGAGCTCGCGATTAACGAGGTAAAACCAGGAAATCATATCGGCGACATTGGTTTCGCTGTTGAAAATTACGTTGAAAATAACGGGTTCTATGTGATAGAAATTTTAGTCGGCCATGGCGTTGGCCATGCCATTCATGAGGAACCAAATGTGCCGAATTACGGAAAAAAAGGCAAAGGACCGGAACTAAAAACCGGTATGGTTATAGCGATTGAACCGATGGCCGCTTTAAAAAGCCGAAAAGTGCAGTTATCCAAAGACGGTTTTGGCTATGAGACGCTCGGCGGCTCTCTTTCCGCCCATTTTGAACACACCGTGGCGGTAACAGATAGCGGTCATATAATTTTAACGGAATAAAATATCAAGAATGAAAATTTTAGCGATTGATTACGGGAAAAAATGGATTGGGCTGGCGATTTCCGATGATAATCGGAAAATGGCTTTTGCTTATAAAACCTTGGAAAATAACCAAAAGATTTTTTCCGTTTTAAATGAGATTGTAAAAAAAGAAGAAATTTATAAAATTGTCATCGGGTTGCCTTTAAATAAACAAATGAAATCGACGCGGCAGACAACTGAAACGGAAAATTGGGCCGGGGAACTAGTTAAAAAAGTTGAAGTTTCTATAGATTTTGAAAATGAAATTTTTACGAGCATAGCGGCAAATAAGCTCGGAGCAAAAAACCAGCATGCCGCCGCCGCCGCGATATTCCTACAAAGCTATTTAGATAGAAAGCGTTAAAAAACAAATAAATCATTTTCCTTGCGCTCTCGGTCGTCCAGCGGCTCCCTCGCTGTCCGATGAAAGCGTTTTATTCGCCTTTGGCGAAACC
>CAZKLP010000017.1:0-11883 GCA_964553885.1 uncultured Candidatus Saccharibacteria bacterium | reverse complement strand
TATTTTTTATAATATCACTAGGCTCCGGAATTAAAACTCTCAAAATAAAATCTTTGGCCGACTGATATTCTTTATCAAGATAAAGCGCGCCGGTAAATGACTCAAAAGTATTGGCTAAAATGTACTGCCGGCCGCGGCCGATTTCCTTGGCTTCGCCCTTTGACAAATATAAATAGTCGTTAAAATTCAACCGTTCGGCGATTTTAGCGAGCATTTGAGTGTTAACCAAGGCCGCTCTTAGATTGGTCATTTCGCCTTCGGCCAAATCGGGATAATTTTTATAAAGATATTCGGTAACGGCAAGCTCCAAAACCGCGTCACCCAAAAATTCCAGCCGTTCGTTGTGGCCCAAGCTAAAAGCCGGATTTTCATTTAAATACGAACGATGAACAAAGGCCTGTTTCAATAGGTTTTCATTCTTAAATTTTATACCAAGATTTTTTTGTAATTCTTTAAAATCCATCATTATAATTACACTGGATACTTAAATGATTTATTCTTTATCATTTTCTTCCGGTTTTTCTTTGCCGCGGCGAGGGCCGCCTTCGTCTTTTCCCGGTTCGCCGATGGCGCGGTAAATCGTTCCCAGTACGCCGTTTACGAATTTTCCGGAGGTTGCGCCGCCAAAGCTTTTGGCAAGTTCAATCGCTTCGTTAATCGCCACTTTTGGTGGCACTTCTTCGCGCTTACCAAACAAAAGCTCATAAATACCCAACCGCAGGATATTTCTATCAACCAAACTTACCTGCTCAAGCGGCCATTCCGGCGCTGTTTTGGCAATAATTTCGTCAATTTTTTTCTTATTTTCCAGAACCCCTTTTATTAAATCTCTGGCAAATTGATCATCCTCAAGTCCCGGCGCGAATTCTAAAATATCACGCTCTAAAATTTTGTCTATTTTTGACTCCTTGCCGCCGTTAAAATCCCACTCGTAAAGCGTCTGCATCGCGATACTTCGTGATAAATGCCTGTTAGCCATATTTTACTATAATATCACAAATGTTAAAAAATTAAAATTTTTAAAATAAAAATCTTCCGTCGCATAAGAATCCTATAGGTAAGTTATGCGACGGAAAAAAGACCAATAAAATCGGACTTTTTTTTCAAAATCTTAAATTCGATCATTAGTTGCCAAAAAATACGCCGACAATAACTCCGATAAAAATCGCCACGCCGCCGATTAAAAACATCCTTAAGCCGCTTTTCAGCGCATTTATATTAGAAATTTTTGCTCCAATAATTCCCAGAGAAAACAATGCTAAAAGAGAGAGACCTATCGAAAACCAAACGGCAAATCCTGACGTCAGAATAAAATAAGGAAACAGAGGAATAAACCCAGCTAAAAGATAGGAAAAAAACATAATAAGAGCGGCCACAAAAGAACGGCGAGACGACACTTCTTCCGGACGCCCAATTCTTTTTAGCGGAACGTTCTGCATAATCTCTTCCGCCATATCCTTGGCTAATTCTTTACAGGGTTCGCGAACCATAGGAGTATCAATTGCTCCGGGAGCGATAACATTAACGTTTATCCCCAGCGGCGCCCATTCTACGGCCATGCTTTCAGACATGCCGATTATTCCTCCCTTGGATGCCGCGTAATGCGCCGCGCCTTCAAAACCTATCCCCAATCCTCCGGAAACAATAGAAGCGATGTTGATAATTCTTCCCCGTTTGTTTTTGGCCATTTCTTTTGCGGCCCTTTGCGCACAAAGAAACTCACCCTTTAGATTTATATCAATAGTTTTATCCCATTCTTCCTCGGTCATTTCCAAAGCCGGTTTCGGCTGAAAAATACCGGCATTATTTACCAAAATATCCAAGCGGCCAAATTGTTTTATCACTTCGTCAAAAACCTGATTAACTTCGGAGGCGTTTGAAACATCCATTTTAAAACAAATTGATTCGCCGCCTTTTGATTTGATTTCATCTGCAACCGGCTGACAATTTTCCAAGTTTTTTCCTGTCACCGCAACTTTAGCGCCTTGGCTAGCCAACATAAAAGCGTGGCTTTTACCCATTCCGCTTCCGGCTCCGGTTACCAGCGCCACTTTGTTTTTTAGCTCAAACATAAATTTTTATTTAAACCACTCTCTCCAATTTTTCGGCCAGCCGATTAGCAAGAGCAATGCAAGCGGAGCGCCCCAGTTTGCCCATCTTTCAACAAAATCCCAAACTGGCATTCCGACAATCGGGCGCAAAAGCGCCGTCCAAAATCCCCAGAACACCATCCATAAAAGCGCGATACGAACAGGTTTTATTAAAATTAAAATTGCCAAAACGATGTCCATAAGGCCGACTAAAAATAAAAGAGTTGTTGCCGTACCGACATCGAAAATGCCGAAAGTGGAAAACCAGCCAACCCATTCTTTTTTCCCCTGCAACGCAAAAACTCCATGCCCGATAAATTCTCCGGCAACGGCAATACGCAAGACCCACTTAATAATTTTTTGATCCATAAAAATTTTTTATTAATAACGAAAGTTTAATTATATCCTTATTCTTTTCAATCTCAAAGAATTCAAAACGACCGAAACCGAACTAAACGCCATCGCGCCGCCGGCTAAAATAGGATTCAAAAGAATGCCCCAAACGGGCCATAAAACTCCGGCCGCCACCGGAATCAAAATAATATTGTAAATATAAGCCCAGAAGAGATTTTGTTTTATATTGCTTAAAGTTTTCCTGCTTAATTTTATTGCTTCGTAAATACCCATAAGATCGCCAGAAATTAAAGTGATGTCGCCCGATTCAATAGCGATATCGGTGCCGGTACCGATCGCAATGCCTACATCGGCATCAGCTAACGCCGGCGCATCATTTATGCCGTCGCCAACCATCGCGACCTTCTTGCCTTCGGCTTGAAGCTTTTTAATTTTTTCCGATTTTTCTTGAGGCAAAACTTTCGCCATAATATTTTTTATCCCTATTTTTTCGCCTATGGCCTTGGCCGTTCGCTCGTTATCGCCGGTAATCATCCAAACTTCAATGTTTAATTTTTGAAGCAATCTAATTGATTCGGCGGCAGTTTCCTTCAGAGTGTCGGCAACGGCAATAATTCCTAACGGCTTGTCAGAAGCTAAAATCATCGCGGTTTTTCCGGATTCTTCAAGTTTTTCAATTTGTTTTTCGTGGAAATCGGAAATTTCTATGCCCTTTTCTTTCATCAGCGCTCTGTTGCCAAAAAATAATTTCTGCGATTTGCCATTTACATTAATATCGCCTTCAAGTCCTTTCCCGGGAACAGCATTAAAATTTTCAACTTTAAAAATCTCAATTTTTTCACTTTCGGCTCTTTCTCTTATGGCTTTATCAAGCGGATGAGAAGACGATTTTCCCAAGCTCGCGGCAAACGCCACAATAGCCTTAGCAATAGGATGCTCGGAAAATTTTTCAAGCGAAGCGGCGTATTTTAAAACTTCGTTTTCTCCGTTTTCTTCAAAAGCAATAACATCGGTTACCGCGGGCTCGCCTTTTGTTAAAGTGCCAGTTTTGTCTAAAACCACGGCATTAATTTTTCCGGCCAGTTCAAGTACTTCCGCGTCCCGAATAATGATTCCTTTTTCTGCTGCCTTGCCGGTGCCGACCATAATGGCGGTCGGTGTGGCCAACCCCAAAGCGCAAGGACAAGCAATAACCAAAACCGCCACAGCGTTAACCAAAGCAAAGCTTAAAGATGGCGCGGGACCAAAAATTAACCAAACAACAAACGAAAATATTGAAATCAATAAAACAACCGGCACAAAGTAACCGGTTATCTGGTCGGCCAATTTTTGAATCGGCGCTTTTGACGCCTGCGCTTCCTCAACTAATTTAATTATTTGAGAAAGAAAAGTTTCTTTGCCGACTTTAACCGCTTTAAATTTAAAAGCGCCGGTTTTATTAATGGTAGCGCCAATAACCTCGTCGCCGATTTTTTTATCAACCGGCATTGATTCGCCGGTAACCATTGATTCATCAATCGTCGAGTTGCCATCTATTATTATGCCGTCAACCGGAACTTTTTCTCCCGGCTTAACTAAAATAATGTCGCCTATTTTTACATCTTCAACCGGCATTTCCATCTCATGTCCGCCTTCGTGCCCGCCTGCCGGCGAGGCAGGGACAACGTGCGCTGTTTTTGCCTGAAGTTTTAAAAGTTTTTTAATCGCTTCAGAAGCCAAACCCTTGGCTTTAGCTTCCAAATATTTTCCTAAAATGACCAGAGTAGTAACTACCGCCGCTACGTCAAAATAAACTTCAAATCCTCCTCTGTTGGTGAATTCTAAAAACGTAACAACGGAACTGTAAAAAAACGCGGCGCCGGTGCCAAGAGCGACCAAAGTATCCATATTGGCCGTAAAATTTTTCAAGCCGTAAAAAGCGCCGCGCCAAAATTGCCAACCGACCCAAAACAAAACCGGAGCGGTAAGAATAAATAATAGTAAAAGCCGCGACAGCGTTGAAATAATCTCGCTTGTTAATGGAATAAATTCGGGAAAACTTAAAATTATCACAAAAATCGATAAAACAGCACCGAAAATAAACTTCTTTTTTAAAAGCGCGATTTCTGATTCTTTTAGCATTTTATGATGATCATGCTCTGCCTCGCTTCCCGGCTTTGCTTTCTGCGTTGTATGGCCCGCATGCTCGCCATCGGTTAAAACAATGTCTTCTCCATCGATTAATTTATATCCGATTTTCGCAACGGCGTTTTTTAATAACTCAACGGTTGCCGGTTTTTCATACTCAACAGCCGCTTTTTCCGACATTAAATTAACCGAAGCATTTTTAACGCCCGGCACTTTTTTTAATGCCTGCTCAATAGTCAGCGCGCAGGAAACGCAGTGCATTCCTTGAACTATAAAAGTTTCTTTTTTCATAACTTATATCCCGCAACCGCCGCCGGATTGTGTCGCCGGTAGAGTAACCAGGCTTAAAATATTTTGATAGCCGGAAGCACTGGAGTAATTCTGCCCCAAAACTTCTTTTGGATCAGCATCTTCCCAGCTAATGTTTTTCTTTTCATTCAAATATTTCGCGATTGTTAGATATGTGTCCGGAAACCAATAGGAATTCACAATAAGCGCTATTTTATACATATCACTTTCGGAAATATTTTGTGAAGCCATGAGCTCTAAAAGCCCCAGCATCGCCATTCCGTGATTGCAGTCGGGAAAATAAGTAGAATTACCGCAACATGGACGATATATATTTTTTGAGACCTCTTCAACCAGAAGTTGCTGCTCGCGAGTTAAAGTAATAAATGAGTGTTTTGAATAGTGTTCCATAACGCTTCCTTTAGCTAAAGTCCAGCCACCGGTGGAAGCAAAATTCCCGGCTCCGCCATATCGCAAATCCATCATCGGTCCTTTTTCCAGAATTTCATTTTTATTGCCAAGGCCCAGCGCCCACATCATATTTAAAATAAAGCCGGAATTTTCTTGGGTAATTTTTAATTTGCCGGTTTCCCCTTCTAAAATTTGTTTTTCCTCGTCGGTGAGCCCGCCTCTTTGCGCGTAAATCGCTTCAAACTTAGCGCGATCAATAACGCCAGCCGAAACCATTTGTGCCCCAAAATTACCCCAGACAACGGGCAATTCAACAAACGGTAACAATACCTCCGACGATAACAGCGTTGCTGCACTAGGTTTTAAAATTTTGGTCTCTATTGGACTAAACCACGCATAGGTGGCAATAACCGCCGAAAGCGTAACACTCGCAACCGCCAAATAATATTCTTTTTTATTCATAAAATTTTATTTATTAATCTCAACAATTTTTTGCCGGGAAGTGTGGCCCAAAATAATTCTCACTGCCGAAAACGGCACTCCAAAATGCTTGGCAAGCGCCATAATAATCGCCGCGTTGGCCTGACCCTTTATCGGCGGCTCTTTGACGCAAATTTCAAAATTAGTTTCACTTAATTTTTTGATACTCCCATGTTTTGAATTGGGTTTCGCTTTAACGAAAATTTTCATACATTAATCATATCAAATTATATCAAATTATATTATCCGTATCCGCACAAGCGTCCTCGAGGCATTTTGTGCGGATAGTGATTTTTATCATTTTTTATTTTTATCATAAAAATTATCTGACATTGATGTGATTTTTTATTTAAGAAAATGTCTGACGATAAAATTGTTTTAACCATGATTCCATTTTTCAATAAAGTAAAAAACCATGTAAGCTGATAAAATACCGACAACAGCGCCGGCTAAAATGTCTGAAGGATAATGGACGCCGGCAACAACGCGAGCTAAAGTTATTAAAGCGGCGGCGGAAAAAAACCAGGTGCCCCATTTTTTATTGTAAAAATAAATAGCTATAGCCATCGCGAAGAAAAACGCCGCATGACCGGAAGGAAAAGAACAATTGGCTTCGCCCACCAACTGATTTGCGGTATAAACCATAAACGGCCTTGGCCGGCAATATAGAAAACGAATTATTTCGGTGATCACAAACCGCGATAAAACAACCGAAATCGCAACTGTTAAAAATACTTTTAGCTTATCTCTATAAAAAGGCGCCAAAAAAAGAATCGCAAGGAAAAATGCCATGACAAAATATCCAAAATAATCCGCAAAGAAAACTGTAGCAGTGTCAAAGATCGGCCATTTTCCGGATAAATTATTGAAAAAATAAAAAATTTTAACGTCGTACGCCATTATTTTTTAAGAATAAGTTTTAAATTTTATTTAATATTTAAAAGTTCCACCTCAAAAATCAAAGTGGCGTTTGGCGGAATTACTCCTCCAGCGCCCCGCTCTCCGTAGGCGAGTGTTGAGGGAATTGTGAGTTTTCTTTTCTCTCCGATTTTCATTCCCTCAACTCCGATATCCCAGCCCTTTATTACCTGCCCATCTCCCAAAGTAAATTCAAAAGGAATCCCCCTGTCAACGCTGGAATCAAACTTCATCCCGTTTTCCAAAACGCCGGTGTAGTGTACGGAAACCATACTGCCATCTTTGACTTCAATACCTGTTCCTTCTTTTAACACCTCAATTTTTACCCCTTGTTTATCCATAATAGTTTGCCGCAATCCGGCAAGTTCACCGTTAGGCGATTTTCTAGAATATCTAATAATCAAAAAACTTATAACGGCAATGAATATTAACGTTAAAATGATAATTAAATTTTTCTTCATACTTACTATATTAACAAAAATTTAAAAAAAAGAAAATATAAAAGCCGCCCTTTCTGGCGGCCTAAAAAAATTACACCGGCAATTCGTAAATAGGGCTGACGGCCGTTGGAATATCGGAAAGACCTTCAATAATAGGAGGAAGTTCTGCCGGAATAGTACCCCAATGTTCCATAAACGCTTTAGCCCGTTCATAGTCGCCGGCGATTTGGAGGTTTAGAAATTGCGTACTCAAAAGCGACATCGCTTTAATACAAAGCTCCGGATCGATTTCATATTTTTTCGCCACGCTGTCATAGCGCAAAGCGCCAGCGGCCTTAAGCCAGTTGTATTCTATAAGACTGCCGCGCGCGTGCGCTTCGGTAAAACCATGCTTCCATCCTTGAAAAAACGCGACAACTTCCGTTGAGATAATTCTAAGCAGAGTCTCCTCGTCAATGAGGCCGCGATGGTGGAAATAGTTGAGCAGGCGAACGCCGAGCATATCGGCTTTCGCTTCCTCAAGAGCCGAATGAAGATCGCCTAAAGCGACTTCAAACGGCATTTCCCTGCCGCCGACTTTAACTTTGCTTGGGCCAAGTCCGTGGCTAAGCTCGTGACCGAGAACAAACATCAATCTGTTGCTAAAAACGTATTTTTCCAAAACATTTGCCGGAAGAATCCGCTCGGCGATAGGCAAAGCAATCGTATTAAACTTTGCTTCCATCATTGTTCGGGAAAAAACCTTTTTTGATCCTTTAATGTCATGCACGCGCCGGTCATTGGGAAGATTATACGCGATAAACATAGATCCGAAAGCGGCTTCGCCGCCGCGAATCACATCCATAACCACTTCCAGAGGGATAGCGGCCCCCTTGGGAGAAAAATTAAATTCACTGCTCAACATAAGGTCAAAATCGGGAACAAGTGGCGTAAATTTTTTAAGAGCCGCCGTGGCATCTTTGTCTGGCAAGGCACCAAAGGCCTCAAAAGAAGCTTTTAGTCCGAGCAATTCATCAAAATAGGTTTCATAAGGACCGATTGTTACTTCAAACGGGTTTCCATCGGTATCCACCCACGCCATATCGCTGTCAAAATAGTCGTTTGAAGAAAAAGCGCGCGCGCGAAGATTTAGAAATGAGCGCAATGCTCCTTCCGGCAAACAGGACGCCGCTTTGTGGAGATAACCAGCGGCATCGGTTAGTTGATCGGCATATTCTTCGCAGTAAGGAACTGCAACTAGATTTTCTTCACGACGTTTAATAACGGTGTAGTTGTTTTCAAACGCCTCTTGATTTTCGGGGTACAATTTAAGCCAGGCATCCCATTCCCCTTTTGTTAAATCGACGGGATAGAAAGAGCCGAATTTCGGTTTTTCGCCGACTCCCGGGACAAACGGTTTGTTATGATCATATTCGTCCCACGGAGAACCATGGATATTAAAGTAACGAAGCAAATCAACGCCCTCTTTATCGCTGCGCGCCTGAAGCGCTCTATACATTTCAAGATTACCGTGAGCAACTTGTTTCAGATAAATATCGGTTGTAATCCGAGCTGATTTTACGCAATAACAAAGCGCCAACCATTCATATACATTCAAAACGGATAAATCGGGAATGACTTTAAAAAAACGAATCTTTGATAGCCGTTCCTCTATGGTCAATCACTTCTCCTTTTCTTAATTTTTTAAATTAAAGAACGATAAGAAATGATAGTGCATTTCTTGAATTTCCGTCGCTCGCTCATCACGAAAATAAATTTTCGCATGGGCTCACTAGGAAATATAAACTTTCACTATAATACATTACTTTCCATATTATTGCAAATTGAGCGTAAATCCTTTATAATGACGGCAAATGACAAACGGCGATAAAGGGTTTTACGGCTTAGGTATCGCGCCGGGAATCCTCCAAATTTTGGCAAAACTGAATTTTACGATACCGACTCCTATTCAGGAACAATCCATTCCAGTAGCGATTGAGGGTAAAGACCTTGTAGGCATTGCCCAAACCGGCACGGGAAAAACTCTCGCTTTCGGAATTCCGCTTATTCAACAGGTATTACAGGGAAACGGCCTGGGGCTTGTTATTGCACCTACCCGTGAACTCGCTCTGCAAATAAACGAGACCTTCCGCAAAGTCGGCGCCTCACTTAATTTAAAAACCGCTGTTTTAATAGGCGGAGAATCTATTGAGCGGCAGATAAGAGACCTGCGTTTAAATCCCCAGGCCATAATCGGAACACCGGGAAGAATTATTGATCACATGGAACGGGAAACAATCTCGCTTAAAAACGTAAGCGTTTTTGTCTTAGACGAAGCAGACCGGATGTTTGACATGGGATTTGCTCCACAACTTAAGAAAATTTTATCCGCCCTTCCGCATAACCGGCAAACAATGTTATTTTCGGCGACCATGCCCGAAGAGATCGTAAACATCGCGAAAGCGCATATGAAACTTCCGGTAAGAGTTGAAATAGCCCGTTCGGGAACGACCCTTAAAGAAGTTACCCAGGAATTATTTTTCGTATCACAGGAACAAAAACCGAGATTGCTTGAAAAAATAGTCCACGAATACAAAGGTTCTATTTTGGTTTTCACCCGCACGAAACATGGCGCGAAAAAAATTGCCAGGTTCGTTAATTCTCTTAGTCACAGATCCGCCGAGCTTCACGGAAACCGCTCTTTAAACCAAAGGAAAGAAGCGCTTGAAGGTTTTAAAACGGGGAAATATCGGGTGCTTGTCGCGACTGATATCGCCGCCCGCGGAATTGACGTTACAAATATTGAACTGGTCATAAATTACGATCTGCCGCAGGTAGCCGAGGATTATGTTCATCGCATCGGAAGAACTGCGAGAGCGGGCGCGGGAGGACACGCCATATCTTTCGCGAGGCCGAATGAATCAAACGACGTCCGTTCAATAGAGCGGTTGATACGCAAAATTTTGCCCGTATCAAAACTTCCCGTTCTTCCGCCGCGGCCATTGCCATATAAACCGCAAACGCAAACGCCGAGCCCTCAAAGAAAATATATTCACCCACCTTCAAAATTTTTTAGACGTTAAAAAAATGCTCATTGACGATGTAAGAATAAAAATTTCGGCAGGAAAAGGCGGAAGGGGCTCGGTAGCTTTTAATAAAAACTTGAAATCCCTCGGACCCGCGGGCGGAAGCGGCGGCGGCGGCGGCAGTATTTACGCGGAAGGAGTTTCCGACTTCAGCGCGCTAAACCAATTTCGGTATAAAAAAGACTTATCTGCCGAAAATGGAATGTATGGCCGCAGTCAGTTCAGAGACGGCCATGATGGCAAAGACCTGGTTTTAAAAGTCCCTATCGGCACCGTTATTCATAACATCAGCAATAAAAGCGAAATTGAAGTTACAAAAATCGGAGAAAAAACGCTCATCGCGAAAGGCGGAAAAGGAGGAAGGGGCAATTTTCATTTCCGTTCATCAACAAATACGTCGCCGACGCAGTTTGAACATGGACAAGCGGGCGAAGAATTTGAACTGCGGCTGGAGCTAAAACTTATAGCCGACATCGGGCTCGTTGGCCTGCCGAACGCCGGAAAATCAAGCTTGCTAAACGAACTTACGAGCGCCAAAAGCCGGGTAGCGAATTATCCTTTCACCACGATTGAACCAAATCTTGGTGTCTATTATGAGCTTGTTATCGCGGACATCCCCGGACTTATTGAAGGTTCGTCTAAAGGAAAAGGACTTGGCATAAAATTTCTCCGCCATATTGAGCGAACCGGAATTATTTTTCATCTCGTCTCCGCCGAGTCAAAATCTTCGGCAAAAGATTATAAAATCGTCAGAAAAGAAATAGGCGCTTACAGCAAAGCCCTATTAAAGAAGCCTGAATACTTGTTTTTAAGCAAGAGCGACGAGGCGCCGTCTAAAGACCTCAAAAAGAAACTGGCCGCGCTAAAAAAACTGAATTCCAAAACAATCGCTATTTCGGTTATTGACGACAAAAGTTTGGAAAAAGTAAAAAACCTGTTGAATAAAATAAAAACAAAAAAGTTCGCCGCCCCTAAAAATTAAAAATCAACCCCGCAGCTGCGGGGTTGATTTTTAAATTAGGCATTTATTCCGCCCAGATGACAAAGGTAAAGACCTTTTGCCCTTTTCCTAAATTTCGTTCAAACAAGGAATCATGGCCTTTACTGTCTTTGCGCAAACTTTTGCCCCAAGCAGACGGATCATCAAGGTTAACGTCAGCGCCATTGTTACCGGAAAAAATCGGCGCTGTTATCGTAGTAAACTCGTCTAAAGACGCGTAGATTGTCTCAAGCCATTCATAGTCATGAAGGTTTGGATGTTCATTTGAGATCTGTCCGTTTACCGTGCCATCCGGATCGCCTGTGTAGTCCATACAGCTGCCCATATTCGGATTGTTAAAGTCTTCATTTTGGTGAGCGAGTCCGAAAGTGTGTCCTATCTCTTGGCACATCACGAAACGGCGCCAAGCCGGAGTGTTATAAAATGAAGTATTGAAGTACGTGTCGTTCATTTTCGCAATGGCTTGCGTAATGTGACCGCCGCTCACCCAAATTTGCGCGATTCCAACCCAACCGGTTCTGCCGTATTTTGCGTTGCAAACTTCAACTTGGCCGTTTTTCGGCTTGCATGATTGCGGTTTGGTACTGCCCGAAACAACCGTAGTATCAAGCACGCTTGACAAGCTCCAGTCAAATGATGCTCCCGCGAGATAAGCTTCCCAGCCGGAGGAAACATTATCCCCAAGCTTTAACGTAAATGGATTAGACATG
>CAZKLP010000016.1:3345-14053 GCA_964553885.1 uncultured Candidatus Saccharibacteria bacterium | reverse complement strand
CGGCGCCGCGACCTTATTTTTTACAACTTTTACCGTTACCCTGTTCCCAACAACGTCGTCGCCTTTCTTAATCTGGGCGTTGCGGCGAACATCCAAGCGAACCGAAGAATAAAATTTCAAAGCCATGCCGCCGGGCTGGGTTTCAGGATTTCCGAAAAATACCCCGATTTTCATCCGGAGCTGATTAATAAAAATAACCGCGGTGTTGCTTTTAGCCGCTATGGCGTTTAATTTTCGAAGCGCCTGAGACATAAGCCGCGCCTGAAGGCCCATATGCTGGGCACCCATTTCTCCTTCAATTTCAGCCCTTGGCGTCAAAGCTGCCACCGAATCAACAACTATTACATCGCAAGCGTTTGAACGTACCAAGCTCTCCACAATTTCAAGCGCTTGCTCGCCGTTATCCGGCTGGGAAATTAATAAGTCGTTAACCCCGACTCCTATTTTTTTGGCATATTCCGGGTCTAAGGCATGTTCGGCATCCACAAAAGCGGCTAAGCCGCCTCTTTTCTGGGCTTCGGCGACGACATGTAAGGCAAGCGTGGTTTTGCCGGACGACTCCGGACCGTAAATTTCAATAATCCGGCCACGCGGCATTCCTCCGACTCCAAGCGCTAGATCTAAAGAAAGCGAACTGGTCGAGATGACGTCAACATCAACTTTCGGCACTTCGCCGAGTTTCATTATTGAGCCGTCGCCAAACCGCTCTCTCAAGGTCTTTACGGTATCATCTAAAGTTTTGGATTTATCGCTTCTCACTTCTTTTGTTTGTTTTGCCATATTTTTCTAAAAATTGAATTATTTAATAAAAATTTTTAGATAAAAATACGAGCATCCGCCGAAGCCTTGGCGAAGGCGGAAGCCATATCTTTATTTATTCTCTGAAAATCTGTCTGATTATTTTTGTAACTTTATCAAAACCGTTAACCGCTTTAACTTCAATAATGTTTAAGCCGGCCGCTAATTTAACGCTTTTCTCAAAATTGCCGTTTGAATCAACATACGTGTTTTCTCCATTAATTGTCAAATCAATTCCACTGTCGGTTTTGCCGATTACCAGAATTGTTTCTTCTGTGGTGGTCGTGTCTTCGCTCGGTTTTACCGCCAAATTTGGCGGTCCTATCAGAAAATTAAATTGGTACCAAATATAACCGGAAAGAACTATCAGGAGCAATCCGCCGGCAAAAACCATAAGTTTATTGGGTGTTAAAATAAAGTAAGATTCTCTCCTAACCACAGGCGTATTGTCGGTTTTAAACGGAAAATTCGAATAAGCCGAATCAACCAATGCCGTTTCGGTTGAAGATTTAAGTTCTTCTTTATACGCTTTCATTATTTCTCTCTCATTAGTATCTAAAAATTTTGAGATTCTTTTAAAAATACCGTCGCAATAAACCGACGGCGGCAATTTTTCAAACTGCCCCGCTTCCAGCGCTTTTAAGTGGTATATCTGAATTTTAGTGAGCTCACTCAGTTTTTCCAAACTAAAATTTTTGCTTTGCCTTAATTCTCTTAAAAATTCGGAAAGATCTTTTTTGTTTTTATTGGGATTCATTGGTTTTTATCCTGATTAAATTTATCCGTATAAACCTCACGCGGTTTAGCGCCATCGCCGGGACTGATTAATCCTTTTTCTTCAAGGATATCCAAAATCCGTGCGGCTCTGGCATAACCCACTCGCAATCTTCGTTGTAATAACGACGCCGAAGCCTTTTTTGCCTGAAGAATCACTTCTCCGGCGGCTTCAACCAGTTCTTCATCTGAAGAATCTCCGTCTCCAAAATCGTCATCTCCAAAATTTAAATCCGGCGATAAATTATTGTTTTTCTCTTCAAAAGATCCGCTATTTATGGATAAAATAGGCGATTCTAATATTTCTGAATCTGTGGAAGATGGATTTTTCTCCGAAATATAATCAACAACTCTCTTAATTTCACGCTCTAAAATATAAACTCCCTGAAGCCGGCGTGGCTTACTGGAATCGCCGGAAAGATACAGCATATCTCCGTTTCCCAAAAGTTTTTCCGCCCCGGCCATATCAAGAATTGTCCGCGAATCAACTTGAGACGGCACCTGCAAAGCCATGCGGCTGGTAATATTGGCTTTAATCAAACCTGTTAAAACCTCAACGGACGGCCTTTGGGTGGAAACAATAAGATGAATTCCGACAGCCCGCGCCATTTGCGCCAAACGAATGATCGTTCCTTCAACTTCACGGCCGTAAGCCGCCATAAGATCCGCTAATTCGTCAATAATAATTACAAGATAAGGCATGAAAGAGTTTTCTTCACGTTTCTTTTCCGCCAGAGGCGGATCCGCCTTGGGCGGAAAAATCATGTTATTAAAACCCAAAATATCCCTGGCGTTATAATCGGAAAGAACTTCATAGCGGCGTTCCATTTCACGAACCGCCCAGCGCAAAGCATTGACCGATTTTTTGCCATCGCTTAAAACCGGAGTTAAAAGATGGGGCAAGTCGCGATAATACGCCAGTTCAACGCGCTTTGGATCGATGAGTATAAATTTTAATTGATCCGGGCCATTACGCCAGATAAGCGAAGTAATTATGCTGTGGATAGAAACTGACTTACCAGAACCGGTGGCTCCGGCAATAAGAAGATGCGGCATTTTTGAAAGATCCGCGAAAACCGGCATGCCGGCAACGTCGCGTCCCAGGGCAAACGTTAAAGCGCCGGATTTCTTAAAACCGTCTAAATCAAGCAAACTGCCAAGCCGGACTAACGCGATTGATTTATTCGGCACTTCAACGCCAACCAATGGCTTGCCCGGAATTGGTGCTTCAATTCTTAAAGGATGCGCCGCCAAAGCTAATGCCAAATCGTTATGGAGAGTGACTATTTTTGAAATTTTTACGCCTTGAGCCGGCCTCAGCGTATATTGAGTAACGGTTGGGCCGATATTTACCTCTCCCATTTCAACATCAATGCCAAAATTTTGAAGCGTTCGCCTGATGATATTGGCATTGGCTTTTATATCGCCCGACATCGGACGGCTTTCTATGCGTTCTAATAAATCTATTACCGGCGGATTATACGCGCCGCTTTTAAATTTAGGAATTTTAAATCCTTCCTCGTTCTCTTTATCCTCCGTAGTTCCGCCTGCCAATTGGCGGGCAAGTTTAGCGACGGGTGATTTTTCTTCTTTTGCCGATATGGCCTGATTTACAACTACCGGTTTCTCACTTATCTCGCTTTTTTCCTCTTCCCCATCCTCGTCCTTGCCGATTTTTAGCGGGATGTTTAAAACCATTATCAAAGAAATAAAAATAAAAGAAACCAAAAGTACCAAAGAAGCCCAAAAACCGAATATTTTATTTAAAGAAACGGCAACACCATAGCCGACTAATCCCGAGTAATCATTTTCCAAGTAAAGTTCCGAAATTCCCAAGGTTGAAACAAAAAACAAAAAAGCGCCAAAAATGGTCGCGAAATAAATATTCTGGCGGCGCGATTTTAAAAATTCATAAGCCATTATTAGAAACACCGCCGGCAAAATGAAATATCCCCAACCGAAAAAATAGTTAAAAATTTTATAAACAAAATCGCCAAATGGGCCGGCTTTTTGCCAAATGCTCAAAAAAATAACAATCGCGAAGCTCGCAAAAAGAACGGCTAAAATCGCTTTCTTGGTTTGATCTTCCAAATCAAAAAGTGGTTTTTTTGTAACCGACTCTATAGATTTTTTTACTTTTTTCTTTTTTGCCATAACTCGTTAATTTTAGAACAAAAAAAGCGTTTTGGCAATATATTTGATTTATGAAATTTTCCTAAAAACCCTAAAAATATTATAAAACCGATGAATTATCGGACGTAAAGGAATGTCTATATTCCCCATGTATTGAAATTCTCTGCCGCCAAATTGACGCTTAAATTTGGTAAGTGTTGGCCAAAGAACATCATCTACACCGCCTAAATCATAAAATTTAAATCCTCTTTTTTTAGCTTCTCGCATTGCCGTCCAGTGAAGATGGGTCGTTACTTTTGAACTTAGCGCGCCGCTTCGCGAAGCGCCGAAAAGATAGGTGGCGGTACCCCCAAAAAACACGACAAAATGCGCCGATATTGTTTGACCGTTTTGACGGCCGAAATATACGCCAAGCGAAAGATTGTCGGGATTATTTTCTTTTATAACCGGAATGGAATCGATTAAAAAACGGAAATACTTTTCACTCGGATAAGCGTTTTTTCCGCCGTTTCTTGCAACAGTTTCGCTAATCATCTCAAAAAATTCTTTTAAATCTTCCTCGGTAAAGTTATTTTTTGTTTCAACGCTTACGCAGCGCTTTTCCGCTCGGCGAATATTAGAGCGGGTTGAGGAATGAAATTCGGCTAAAATTTCTTCTTCATTTCTATCCAAAAAAACTGCGGTGTTAAATCGCGGCTGAATGTAATATGAAGGCAAATAAAAATTTTTACCGTTTATTTTTTCTGAAACTCTGAAAATCGGAGGCTCAAGGCGTAAAAATGCCAGTTTTGGGAAATTTTTCCTGGCCCAAGAGTTGATAAAATTAAAAATTCCAAAAATTTCCGATTCCTCAAGGCAATCCGAAGCTATAACGGGCCCTCGGGGAACATATCCGTAATGTAATCCGTATGGAAGCAAATAATGAACCATGGTGAACGCGCTTAATAATTTATCGCCGTCTGACAAAAAGAATCGCTCAACTTTTCTGCCGAGCGCCTCCTGAAATAATCCCCATTCCCATGTTTGCATGAAAGCGCCGACGGGAGGATAATGTTTCCCGATAAATTGATTCCAAGCATCTTTCTCGTGATATCTGACTTCCCGAATTTCCATCTTTAATTATTTAATATTAAAAACGGCTGCCGCATCGCCAATCGCGATATTATTTTTATCGGCAAACCCGGCGTTCACTTCAAGAACGTATAATACCGGTTTGAGCGGCGTATAAAATTTCGGTTTCGCCATATTAACTTCCGGCGAAATATTTTTACTTACTCCCGCCACCCTACCGTTAACTATCCAAATAATGTCTAATGGGAAATTCATGTTTGGCATCCAGAACCTATACTGATCAGGCTTGCTAAAGACAAATAACATGCCTGAATCAGCGTCCAAATAATCCCTTCCCGATAAACCTTTTTTGACGGACGCCGCATCTCTCGCAATTTCAACCGGAATTTCCGTATTGTCTATTTTAACATAAGGCAGTGTTTTGTTTAAACCGGGTATTGAATAAACAAACCTCGGCGCCGCGTGCGGCAAAAATAAAATTGCCAAAAAATATGCCGTCGTAACCAGTAAAATAGCCCCGAAAAAATATTGTTTGCGTATCATCATCGGTCTAATATTAAAATAAAACCCCGCAGAAAACAATGGTTCTCTAACGGGATAAAAAATATTATTTTGTATCACCACTATGCCTTGATACATCTTCAATGGTGAGCCCTTGGCTGGCTAAAAGTTTAGCGTTAAAATCTTTATCGGCCTCAAGCAGTTTAGCTCCTTCAGGGGCGCCCGAATCTTTAAGAAAAGAAATTAGCGCGTCAAGATCTTTGGGGAAACAATATCCCCCCCAGCCGCGATAACCTCCATGGTTAACGTCAAGATGAGAATCGCCGATTCTGAAATCCGCCGCTATTCCTTGCCTCACATTTTCATAATTAACTTCTAGCTCTTCGCAAAGCAAATTTAGTATATTCGCGAAATTCACTTTTCTCGCGAAGTGAACATTGCCGCCGTATTTGATAATTTCGGCTTCGGTGGCGGTAATTCTGATCTGCTTATAAGTACTAATGCCCCATGGCGACATAAACGGCGCTTTTGGTAATAACGAAAGCGCAAGATAAGCCGCGTCAAGGCTTTTCTCGGTAAAGCCAACGATCTGGCGATCCGGCCTTATGAAATCTTCCCAAGCCCGTTTTTCCGTGAGAAATTCCGGATTAAACAGCATTTTCCATAATGGAAATAAATTTTGAAAATATTCGGTCGTACCCGGCGGAATCGTTGATTTAATAACTATGATTTTTAGCAGTAATTTATCAACTCTCTCCAAAGCATGGACTACCGCCGATAAATCGCAACTGCCATCGCGATCACGAGGAGTTGGCACAGCGATAAAAATAATATCGGCCTTATTAATATCGTCAAAGTAATTTTTTTTAGGATCTATATCGCGCAAAAAAAGATCAAAATTTCTTTCGTAGCCGTTTTCTTCAAACCAGCGCTTTAAAGGCGCGCCGACCATTCCAACTCCAATTATTCCGACTTTCCAAATGTTCATTTTCCGATCCCCTCCTCCTGAAAATTATTAAAAAACTTTAAGATATTATATGCATATAACTCATAAAACAAGCAAATAATTTTTGTGCCCGGTTTGACGACCGTATTATTTATTGATATCTTAAGAAAAAAGTTCTTAAGATAAAGGAGTCGCCATGTTTGAGTATCAAGTAAGCGCGCTCTGCACAACATCTGTTAAAGATGAGCTTAATCCATATCTTTATCAACTTACTCCATACCAATTACGTAAGAGAATACGAGAAAGTTTCGCGTTACTTAAAGATAAACTGCTTCTTATGCCTTATATTGAAAGTGCCATTGAACATCCGGAGCAAGGAAATATTACAATTACCACTACGCGCAATGTTTCTGAAATTCTTAAAAAGCTCGACCTTTGCGTTATTGAATTTGGCGAACTAAGAAAATTCCCAATTGGGACTCAACGTCTTTTCTTTATTAGGGCAACACATAACAGTTGTCGATCAGATTCTACGATGGCTGAACTTCAGGCAGAAATCAGACAGATTGTTAAAGAAGAATTTGAAGGAGAAGAAGGACCATACCCTTATACATTTTTCATTGTTATGGATCCTCAATTTTTATGGCTTTCCAGCCCGCTTGACCGAAAAAATGCTTGGGTTTCGCAACTTAAAAAAGTTGAGATTAGTATTATAAACAAAGGTATAAGCGCAGAACTTGGTATATATCGTTCTCCAACACGCTTATCATAGCAAGAGGGAAAATATTCCCTTTTTATTTTTGATTAAACTTTATATTTATATTTTCGTAATATCCCAACGATCGTTGCTGATTTACGAAAGGTAAGATCCCGTCGAACCAGATTTGGTTCTATAGATAAAATAAAAAATGGCTACCCGATTGATAGCCAATGCTTAAAATTATCTATTCCAACCATCCTAAATATTTCAATGCCTGGCATTCATCACAAAGCTTTTTTGGCGTTGAGATACAGTAGTTCTCGGGGAGAGTATCGGCAAGTCCGCCACAGGTTATACAGTAAAAATGTATCGGTGAGCCTGCCGGTAAAAGGCTATCGTTAATTCTCTCTTTCTTTACGTTTTCCTGCCGCCTTTTAGAAAGAGCCTCAAGGGCAAAAACCTTACCTTTCTCAGTCGCCAATATCAAAAATAAGTTTAATGAGTTTGTCGGAATCAGAAATTTTTTCCGCGGAAATAATTTTACCTATTTTAATATCTAATTTTTTAAAATATTCTATAGTAATCATAGTGACTGGAGATAATCATTTAATAACGCGAGTGGAGGGAATCGAACCCCCGTTATCGGTTTTGGAGACCGAAGTCCTGCCACTGAACGACACTCGCACCCTACTTCTTGCCTTCTTTATGAACCGTGTGTTTTCGGCACCATTTACAAAACTTCCGAAACTCCAGTTTTCTCTCAACCAGTTTTTTATTTTTCTGCGTATGATAATTAGTCCGCTTGCAATTGCCGCAAACCAATTTTGTTATTTTTTCTTGAGCTTTCATAGTTTTTTATTTTTTATTTATTTTAATGCCCGAGCCAGCAGAGGGATTTGAACCCCCGACCTTCGCTTTACAAAAGCGCTGCTCTGCCGCTGAGCTATGCTGGCAAAATCCTAGATTATCATTTTAGAACAAATATGCTATTATTTCAATAATAATCTTTAACAAGTTAAAAACGGGAAGGTTGGCGGCAATGGATATCCGGCTTGGCATTATTTTTAACGGCGGAGGGTTTTCTGGTGCTTATAGCGTTGGCTACGCAAAAGCAGTTCGCGCTTTCGGGTTAAAACCCGCGTGCTGCCAGGGTATTTCCGTCGGATCGCTTACCGCCGCCAGCTACGCGGAAAAAAACGGCGACCCAAAAGAAGCGGAACAAACTTGGCTTAAAATTGAACAAGAAGGACCGCGTTCAATTTTTCCAATTCTTGATATTCCGCGCCGGATCAGAAAAGGAGGCCTGTTCAGCAATAAGGGTATTTATCAACTCGCCAACAGAATTGATTATAAAAAACTTATCAACTCACAGGTCCGGTTTGACACCATTGTTTACGATGAAACCGCGGAAAAACAGGAAATTTTTTCAAATCGCGACAAGCATTGCGCGGATAACCCTTTAATTCTTAAAAACGCCATTGTCGCTTCCTGCAGTTTAAGAGGATTTCTTGATCCTATTTTCATTAATGAAAAATTTTATTCCGACGGCATTTCTTTTCTTATCAAACCGCTCGCGCAAATGGAATGTAATGTTATATTTATTTTCTTAAACGAACCATTAGGAATTAGCGCTCACACCGGAGCGAAATGGTGGCTTCCGCGGCTTTTGGCCGGCATTCATTCTATGAATAATCTGCTTGAAAACAAAGAAATTGAATCCGCCAAAAACGCCAACCATAACATCGCGGCACTTAGCGGCATTATGAAAGAAATAAACGCCTTTGGCGCCGTAAAGCGCCTCATTTTCAGAAAAACATTTAACCGGCTTAGCTTCACTTTTGAAGGAAAGCGGCAGATAGAGCTTGTTTTATTCCGCCCCACAGAGTTAATCCCGACGCTTTGGTCGCTCGGATTTGGAAAAGGTGATATTTCCTATGCCATTAAAAACGGATATGAGTCGGGAAACTGCATTATTGAAAATTTCCTCAAGGAATTTTCTTAACCGCCCGCTATAGGCGGTTTTTGATTTTTATATTTTCACTAATTACTAAAAATAAAAATGCGTATTATTTTGTGATACGCATTTAACTGTTTACTTTACTATGTCAGCATACCGTGGCTGAGCAAATTTTTACTTACGGATATTTCGTCAAGATAAAATTTTAAGCGTTCCGCCGTTCCCACTTTGCGCCCTATTCCGGAAAATTTAATTCCCCCGAACGGCTGACGGTCAACTATAGCGCCGATTATAGCCCGCCTGACATAAAGATTACCGGCGCGCGTATTTTTTATAAAGTAATCTACGTCTTTTTCCAGTTCGCTGTAAATGCCGGCTGTCAGTCCTAATTCTGTGGAATTCGCGAACTTCACTGCCGATTCAACGCTCGGCAAACAAAATACAAATAACACAGGACCAAAAATTTCTTCATTAATTATCTTGTTATTCGCCAAACTATTGGGAATATTGCAGAAAACAACGGGATTAACGAATGCTCCCGTTTCAGGAATAGGCCCGGTCCTCTCTTTGAAGCGAATGTCGGGGATTACTTCTTTGAAAGCGCTAATTTTTTTATTCACGGAATTTTGAGCGTCTCTGTCAATAAGAGCGGTGAGCGTTGCTTCGGGATTTTCGGGATGGCTTAAAACTAACGAGTCCAGAGAAATTCTTTCTATAAAATCGCGGACCCACTTATCTTCCATTTTTCCTACCATAATCAAACGCTGAAGCGCCGAGCATTTTTGACCGTTAAAAGAAAATTTTGACCGCATAGCGTCCTGCAACGCTTTATCTAAGTTAGCGGACGGACAAATTATCATGGCGTTGTTGCCACCCGTTTCAAGATCAACCCTTTTAAAACATTTGGCGGAAGATTCAATCGCTGTTTTAGCGATCCGCAAGCCAACTTCCTTAGAGCCGGTAAAAGTTATCTGCGTTACTTCTCTAAGATTGACCAAGGCTTCCCCCACTTTGGCACCACCCGGGATATAAGCTATAACACCAGCAGGAACTCCGGCTTAAAAAAAACATTTTACCGCGTGCCAACCTATAATTGGCGACTGCTCGGCCGGCTTTACTAAAACAGGGCATCCGGCGGCTAAGGACGAAGCGATTTTTTCTACCAAAAGCGAAAAAGGGAAATTCCATGAAGATATAGCAGCGGTAATTCCGCGCGGAGCATATTTCGTATAATTATTTTCAGAACGCGCTTGGGGCTGGCGCTTTATCTCTTTGCTATATTCTTTAGCGGCTAAAGCGTAAAGACGCGTAAAGTCAATCGCTTCTTCAACTTCCCCCATTGCTTCCTCCCATGGCTTGCTGACTTCATAAACAATCCACGCGGCTAATTCAAATTTTTTCCTACTGATTATTTCCGCCGTTTTAAGTAAAATTTCACCGCGCTTTATCGCGCTAAGTTTATTCCAATCTGATAAGATGATTTCTGTCGCGCGAGTAGCTATGCCGACGTATCTTTCGTCGGTATAAATTATTCCTAAAATATTGCGCAAACATGCCGGATCAAACGACGGCAAAATGGCCTGACCAAAATATTCACGCCCGTCTATTAGCGTCGGATACGCCTTGCCCCAATCATTCTTCACCGAGATAAGCGCTTTTCGCATTTTTTCGCGATTTTCTATAATCGTCCAATCAATGTGCGGTTCGTTTATAAATCCAGAGTCAATCTTAGTTAAAATTTCCATCATGGCCTCCTTGGGATTTGACTGATAAGCTCTTTATCTTCTTTTGCGATTTTTCCCAGTCCTCTGATAACAAAGGAAAGCTG
>CAZKLP010000016.1:0-3335 GCA_964553885.1 uncultured Candidatus Saccharibacteria bacterium | reverse complement strand
GTCTTATCAGGTAACCACTCGCCTCGCGCAATTTTCCTTCGGGGTATTGCGCCGGCATGTAGAATCTCGCTGGGATATTTTTTAAAACCAACAGTTTTCCTATGGGCTCGCCTATTCCATAAAGAAGCTGAACTTCGGGTATTGTTTTTCCGAGCATGCGTGAATATTCTTCCGCGAAGCAAATACTGTTAACATTATGC
The DNA here is from genome assembly GCA_964553885.1 of uncultured Candidatus Saccharibacteria bacterium. Classification (GTDB taxonomy): domain Bacteria; phylum Patescibacteriota; class Minisyncoccia; order UBA10092; family UBA10092; genus JACPHB01. Next base: position 3,135 of record CAZKLP010000016.1, on the reverse strand, counting down.
GTCGCCGGCACTATATTGAGCCCCGAAACCAATCCTTTGCGTATTGCCGTTTCATAGGCATTGTCCGTTTGCTCTTTTTTCAAAAAAACGGGCGGCTCGGGCCAACTCATAAGCTCCGACCTATAGCATTCGAAGTCCCAATAAGCCCCGCGAACAATTCTTACCCAAATGGGATTTTTGGAACTGTTTATGGAAATCAATTTATCCAATGTATTTTCGTATGTCTTCAGATACGACTGCAGGACAAATCTCGCCTTATTTCCAAACTTCTCATATAATTTTCGAAACACCAAAAAATGTACCTCGCGAAATTCATAATCCTCCGCGTCTAAATAAGCATGGCCGCCATAATTGGCAATAACTTCCATAATCGGCGTTAACCTCTCTAAAATTTTTTCGGCGGAATATTCTGGAGCGCGAGAATTGGTCTGGGAATAAAATGCCGATCCTTTAAGCGAAATACTTAGAGCGCCAGTCGGCAACCTCAGCCCGATTTCGTTAATGAAATTTATGTAGGCCGACTTGTAACGCTCGGCTTCTTCTTCGATAAGCACCTCTTCGCCCAATATATCAATATTTACCAAAAATCCCCTTCTGTGGTATGCCTCAACTTTTTTAATTATTTTTTTAAAGCCGTTGCCCGCCACAAACGTGCCGGCAAAAATATTTATTGATAAAAGAATTATTTTCGCAAGCACTCGAGGTAAAAATTTTTCTATCAAAAATAAAAAAGAAACAACGAGTGGCAATTTTTTTCGCAGAGGATAAAACTTTTCGTGGAAAAGATTGGCTATAAGAAGGGGGTTTTCAATGTATAAAACGGCTGAAAGAAATCCTATTAGCTTCTTTATTAGTTCATTATCGGCCCCGAATAAACGCGCCGGATTTATGGCTTTCCTTGCCAAACCTATCATACATACTCTCCTTATTTAATTGTTAAATAACGCCGTATATTTCGGCGTTATTTTAACACAAACATCAAAAAAATCAATTATGAAACTGCCTCTTCCAATTTCAACGAAAACATTTTGGAAACGCCGTCGCCGTCCATAGTAATGCCATAGAGCACTTTGGCGGCTTCCATAGTAGCGCGATTATGGGTAATCAAAATAAACTGAGTGTCTTTCGCCAAATCCTTCAAAACTTTGGAAAAACGCGCGGCGTTGACTTCGTCCAGCGCCGCGTCAATTTCGTCTAAAATCAAAAACGGCGGCTGGCTTACGGAAACAATGGCGAAAAGAAGCGCTATGGAAACAAGCGACCGTTCACCGCCGGAAAGTAAATTGAGATCCTTAACCCGTTTTTGCGGCACACTGATGTTTATATCAACTCCCATTTCGCTGTTGCCAAAATCAATAACTGTTAATTTTGCCGCGCCGCCACCGAACATTATACGGAAATAGTTGTGGAACTCTTCGTTTATTCGCGAGAGACCCGTTTTAAAATCGTTGTTAATTCTAAAAGTTAAATCCACAATTAAATTTTTTAAAGATTCCGTGGCGCTATTTAAATCACTGAATTCCGCGGTTAAAAACTGGTGGCGCTTACTTGTCTCTTCATATTCTCTTAATACCTCATTATCAACGTTGCCTATACTTGAAATTTCCTGCCTTAATTTAATTATTTTATTTTGAAGTTCTGTTAGTGTTGGAAACTCGGTTTCCAACGTAATGGGTTCAGTTGCGGCAAGTGTAGCGGTAAATTCTTCAAAATTTTTTCCCGAACTCCACATTTCCGATTTAATGTCGGATTCCCTTAATCTGATTTTTTCATCTTCCAGATCAAATCCTCCCATCTCTTGTTGAGCCGAAAAATACTCCCGGCGCGCGAGTTCCAATTCTTTTTGAGAGAATAGATAATCCGCTCTCCAGTTATTTTCCTTAAAACGAATATTTGCCATAGCGGCTTGCGCTTGTTTTGCCTGATTTTCAAGCTGTTCCAATTTTATTTGAAGCTCCTTTCTGTCTCTTTCGTAAGGATTTTTATCAATTTTTTCCAAATCGGCTAAATTCACCAAAGCTAAAATCTTATCGGTTTCATTCTTTTTTAAGTAATCGCCGACAGCACCAATCTCATGAACCAAATTTTTAATAATTTCCCTGACACCGCTTAAATTGTTTATTTCCGAAGCAACACCAAGGCGCTTTGCCCAGTATTTTATTTTTATAGCTAAAACCGCTTCAATGGTTTTGGCATTTTTATCGTTGTTTTTTTGAATATATTGAGCGAGGCCTTCCAGCCGGCCGATTTCGCGGGTGACGCTTTGCCGCTCCGTATTTAATTTTTCCCAGTCCGCCTCTATTTGCCTGGTTTTGTCGCCGGTTCGCGCGATTTCGGCCATTTGAGCTTCAAATAACTTTTCTTTGATTTCAAAATTTTCGTTCGCCGCGGTTATTTTTAACTCTAAATTTTCTCTGGCTTTTTTATTTTGATTTTTGTCGTTTAAAATTTCAAAAACCTTCGCTTTGAAAAATTCGTTTTCAAAATTATTCAAGTCGCTGACCAAAAACTCGCGTTTTTTAAATTTATCAACCTGCCGGCCCAAAGAACGGAGATGGGGAAAAATTTCGCTTAGTAAGCTTTGGGTTTTTAAAAGATTGTCTCCGGTTTCGGTTAATTTTGCCTCGGCTTCAAACTTTTTAAGCTGAAACTCCCGAAGCCCCAAAGCATCCTCTAAAATACCGCGGCGTTCTTCCGGATTAGCTTTTAAAATCTCATCGGCTGAACCCTGATTAACAATAGAATGGCCCCTAAGTCCAAGCTTGGAACGCGCCAAAAGCTCGGCAACGTCTTTAAGCCGAACCTGGCTCCCATTTAAGTAGTATTCGCTTACACCATCCCGGTACACTTTTCGGCCGACAATTACTTCCTCAAAATCAATAGGGAAAAATCCGTCTTTATTGTCAAAACACAAATTAACGCTGGCTTTGCCTTGGGCCGATTTGGTCGCCGAACCGGTCCAAATTAAATCGGCGCCGGATTTGGAGCGTAAATTTTTAAAACTTTGTTCTCCTAAAACCCATCTCACGGCATCGGCCACGTTGGATTTGCCGGAACCATTCGGCCCGACGATGGCGCTGACGGCAGTCGGAAATTCCAAATCGGTTTTGTGAGCAAAAGATTTAAAACCGGAAA
>CAZKLP010000015.1:0-15223 GCA_964553885.1 uncultured Candidatus Saccharibacteria bacterium | reverse complement strand
AAATAATTTTCAAGAGTTAAAAGTATTTAAATGGATTAAAATGTTATTTTTCGCGTTTTTATCTTTAATTGCCGTCGTTAATATCCTCGGCTTATTTAAAACAACATTCATAAAATGGGCACAAAATTATTTTGATAAATATTATTACCCAAAAACAACGGGTTTGCCGATTGAACATTACCATAAGGTAATAGAGAATATGATCGGTTCAAACTTTTATGCGTTCAGCTTGTTTAACAAGGATTTTGTAATTCCTTTTGTTTTGGCGATAGCGGCGTTTTTGACAATTATTTTTATTTATAAGTTTAACCGAATTGCCTTGTTTTATATTTTTTTGCTAAGCGGTTTTGTATGGGCGGTAACAAGCCCAATGGTATCTTCGGGTTTTACCCGTTCTTTCTTTGATGAAACAGAAATCGTCCGGTTTTTGAAAGAACAGGATGGCACTTTCAGGATTTACAGTTTACTGCCCAGTTTGGCCACGTATCAAATGGTTGTGGTCGCAGAGCATTCAAATCAAAATGATGAGGCGGAATTTTTGAAAGCAATGCTGCCGGTTAATTTAAATTTAATTTACAACCTTGATTCAATTGACGGCCTTGAGACTTCCATACCCAGGCGCGTATCCAGCTTGCTATCTGAACTATTGAGCGAACGGACCAATTTCGGAAATAAAATCGCCGACGCGCGGCTTAAGCCGGAAGAAAAAATTAAAATTTTTGAATCAAGGGCGAATATTCTGGCGATGATGAATGTAAAATATATAATTTCGGCTTTCTCGCTTGATGAGAAAGTATTTAAAAAAGTATTTGAAACAAAAGTAACGCGATTTGGCGTTCCAGTTTATATATATGAAAATGACAATATTTTGCCAAGATTCTATTTTGTTAAATCTGTAAAACCGGCTGAATCCGATGAAAAAATGGCGCTCAAACAATTATTGGAACCCAACATTGACTTTAAAGCTGATACACGCATAGAATGCGGTGGTGATTGTGGTGGCGCTTCTTCCGGAAAAATCATTGATTACGAATATAAAAATGGTTATTTACGGTTTAATACCGAAAGCAAAACCGGCGGTTGGATTGTTTTCAGTGAGTCATCCAGTCCTTATTGGAGCGCTAAAATAAACAATGAACCCGTTTCGATCTATCGAGCTAACTATGTTTATCAAGCGGTAAAAGTACCGGCCGGAAATAATTTGATTGAGTTTGAATATAAACCTAAATTTTTTAAAAGATGAAAATTTGTTTATTATCATTCGGTTTAGGCACTAAAGATGGCGGCGGTCGGTTTGCCCACGACCTTGCTTTAAATTTGAGAAAATTCGGCCATGAAGTTTACGCGATACCGGATTTCAATTTGTTGGGAAATACTTTATTCCGCTTTTTTACTTTAAGAAAAATATTTAAAAAATCGGACATCATTCATACTATAGATATCTGGCCGATTGGTTTTTATGCCAAAGTTATCTCTTTAGGGCTTAAAAAGCCGATTGTGATTAGTTCCCTAGGAACTTATTCCGTGATGCCGTTTTATTCTTGGCGCAGGCCACTTGCCGCGTGGAGCTCTCGCTACGCGCAGATAGTCGCAATTAGCGAATACACAAAACAGGAAATAAATAAAGTGATGCCAGCTTTAGATATTAAGGTGCTCGGCGTTGGTTTTAACTTTGATTTTTGGTCCAACACGGGAGCTCAACCTCCGAAGTCTGACTTCGAGATTCCCGGAATTCGGACTTCAAATGCCAAAACCGAATTTCAACAGTATAAACCATATATTTTAGGCGTCGGGGCGATTAAACCGCGAAAAGGGTATCACAATTCAATCCGGGCTTTCGGCATTGTCGCTAAAAAAATTACAAATCTTAATTATGTTATTGTCGGTCAAGTGTATGAAGAAGCGGGATATATGAACGAACTTAGGAAAATTGTAAAGGAAAATAACCTTGAAAATAGGGTATTTTTCATAAGTTCCGCCATAGAAGATAACGAGCTTTTTAAGTTTTATAGAAACGCAGAGCTGTTTGTCTTGGTGCCGATTGAAGATAACCATCGTTTTGAGGGATTTGGCACAGTTTATCTTGAGGCATCGGCTTCAAAATTGCCGATAGTGGCGACTTTCAACAGCGGAGCTATAAGCGCCGTTAAAGACGGCTATACCGGTATTTTAGTCGCTCAAAACGATCCCGCGGCAACCGCCGAGGCAATAATAAAAATTCTTTCCGACAGCGCGACAAAAGAAAGATTTAGAAATAATAATTACGAACGGGTCAAAGATTTTGATTGGGGAAAAATAACGGCAAGCTACGTTAAGGTTTATTCAGAAAAAATTTCGTTATCTGTTCCGCGATAAATTTTCGTCCCTTTTCATTAATATGTTCGTTCACGCGTTCGTTCGGGTATTTTGTGCTGACGAAATAATCGGAATTTAAACTAAAAGCTAGATTAAGGCAAGGCAGGTTTTTTTCCTTAAGAATCTGGCAGACGACTTTCGCGTTGGCAGTCGTTTGTTTTATAAAATCCGGCCCCACATATTTTTTCCCTCCTTCAAAATTAATCGGGGTGAGGTAAACATACAGCTTAATGTTTGCTTTGTTTGCCAAGTCAATAATATTGTTGAGCGATTTAAACTGTTCATTATTTTTATCCAAGCTCTGCATAAAGGTGAAAATATATAACTTTCTGATATTTTCTGTTGTAAGAGAATTTATCGCGGAATTATCAAAGTCGCCGGCAACTCCTATCTTTTCTTTTCCATAGTAAACCGGAGTTTGCGAGTAATCCGAATATTTTACCGTATTAATATTGATGGCTTTGAAAATTGCGAGCGGTTTATAAAAATACGTAACAATACGCGGCATTCTTAAGTAAAAAATTTCTTTTTCAAATTGAAAGCCAGGCCCTTTAATGGCGGTCGAAAGTAAATGCAGATTTATCGGAAGTATAACCGCCTCAGGTTTATTTGGTGATTTCAATATATATTTAAAAAGCTCCTCTTCAATTTTAAGATAATAACCCCCATGAGAGATATCACCAATGGTATAAGCCGGATTAATCTTAGACAACATTTCCACAATTGAAGATTTATCCTTATCGTTCGGACTGATGTATTTTATAACACTGTCGCCGAAATATATTATTTGGCGTTTTTCGCGCGAATATTTATCAAGCAAAAGCCGTTCCGGATAATACGGTGTTATAAATATCGCGACAACTGACTGGCCGATTACGACCAGAATGATAAAAATTATTAATTGGAAGAAAAACTTTTTTATTCCGTTAGACATTTGATTATTTTAAAACCGAAAATAAATAAAGGGCGCTTCAAAGGTAACGCCCAAGTTCATAATAGCTAAAATCGCGGTGATATAAATCAGCCAGCGAATCCAAATCCGCTGGGAGTTAACTGTCGCAAATAACCCATGGCGGAAATCTATAATTTCCGCCGTGACATAAATTGCAACTATAGGCAAAAGTATGCCACGATCAACTCCCATTCGCTCAAACAGCGGTTTTAACGCCTCAAAAAGAGGATATAAGTTTAATTGGTATATAGATATAATTAATCCCTTGATCAAGCCAATCACACCTAAAAAAGAATGAATAACAATATAAATAGCATCACTGAATGTGCTGGCTCGAAAAAATACAAAGGATAAACTAACTAAGGTAAAGGTTATTATTATTTGATAAAAGTAATGTAGTCGTGGCCATTGCGATAACCTAATTATTTGTGTCATTTGCTGTCGCCAGTTTTTCGTTATTTTCCCAAAGATTAAATAAAAACCGTGTAGGCCACCCCAAATTGCAAAAGTCCAATTAGCGCCATGCCACAGGCCGGATAACAGAAAAACCGTAAAAATATTAAAGTACCAGCGGTTGTTAGAAACCCTGCTACCTCCTAATGGATAGTAGAGATAATCTCTAAACCATGTGGATAAAGAGATATGTTGCCGCTGCCAGAATTCGCCTATTGAGCGGGAAAAATAAGAGTGGTTAAAATTTTCCATTAATTTAAATCCGAGAATTCGCGCCGACCCTATCGCTATATCGGTATAGCCGGAAAAATCGCATAATATTTGAAAGAAAAAGAAAATCGTGGCTGTTATGAGAACCAGGCCAGAATAATTATGAGGCTGGCCGTAGATTTGATTGACGTATAGCGCTAAATTGTCGGCAATAACGATTTTTTTAAAAAATCCCCACAACATTCTTTGCAGTCCCGCGGTAACTCTGTCGTAATTAAAATCATGCTTTTCCCGGAATTGAGGCAGTAGATTATAGGGCCTTTCAATAGGACCAGCCATCAACTGCGGAAAAAACATCACATACAAGGCATAGGTTAAATAATTATTTTCAGCCTTATATTTACCTCTATATATTTCAATAATATAACTTAAACTCTGAAAAACATGGAAAGAAAGACCAAGCGGTAAAACTATTGAAAGAAGAGTCAGAGAATAATTCCAATGTAAAAAGTTGGCAAGTGCAGCAACATTCTCGTTAAAAAAGTTGAAGTATTTGAAAAAAAATAGAATGCCGATATTTGATAAGATGCTGATTATGAAAAAAACTTTTCTTTCTTTACCAACTCGTTTTTCAATAATTTTGCCTAAAAAATAATCTACGGTGATAAGAAACAAAAGTATTAAAATATATTTTGGCACAAAAGCCATGTAAAAGTAACTGCTCGCGATTAAAAGAAGAACCATCCTGTACCGATGGGGAATCAAAAAATAAAAAATTGCGACTATCGGAAAAAATATAAGAAAAGAAAAGGAATTAAATATCATAAGAAGTGCTTTTATCTGGATTATTATGTCTCAACTATAGCATTTTTGCAAATGTAAATTTTTTTTGACATACAACCGGTAGTATTATATAATAAAATTATAAAATAGCTCTTTTAATAGTATGTTAAAACCTGAGGAGACTTCAATGATTGCGACAACCGACCAGAAGGCACATATGTTTGATCTTGTCACGGCTGTCATGGGACTTGTCCGCGATGGCAATCGTAATGTCAGCGACGTTTGTCGGGTGCTTCAGGTGATTAATGATGATCCGAACTTTATGGAGCAGCTACTTGCGAAGGATGACGTATTTCCCGCCGATCCGAATGCTCATTTGGGTCTTGAATCATTTTAAAAACATAAAAATAATTGACATACGATGAAACTTATTGATATTATGAAGCCGCCGCATTTTGGCGGCAATTTAATTTTTAAGTCCTTTAAAAATCATAAAGAGGAGCGAAATCGGAAATGAAGAAAGTCATTGTTAGCGCATTGATTATTGTTTTAGCAGGTTTACTGCCTGTTCAGGCACAGACTGTCGCCCTGCAATATTGTCCTGATACAAATTCAAGAGCAATTTACTGGTTGGAAGATTTAACTGACCAAACTTCTAATGGATATACTCTGACGAATCATAATTCTGTCGGTTTTGTTACTGGAGATTTTAATAATGCCGCTGATTTAGGAGCGAGTAATACTAATAAATTCTTAGACGCGCATAGCGCTCTCGGTTGGACAGGCGGCGATGTTTCAATTTCTCTCTGGGTGAAAATGCGTGCAGAACCGACTGATATTTCAGCTCCTGGCTCCGAATCACTAGTTCATTTGTGGTATGGTAGCGGCGGCGGGAGCACCAAGGTTTGGACAGTTATAGAATACGGAAAAGACGGCGCCAATTATAAGTTACGAATCTCAAGAAACGACATGACGACCAGAGTCAATGGCGATTATATCGTTGATCTAGGCACTTCTAATTGGCATCATATTGTTTTGACTTATAATGGTACAAGTGGAGTTGGAAAGCTATATCTTGATGGCGCGGATACGGGGGCAACATTCACTCAAACAGGAACCGGGGCTAATGCTGGTATCTCCGGTGATGACTTTAATATTGGTGCTTTTGGCATGACAATGGGTAATCCTCAATATTTGTTTGCTTCCGCGTATTTTGACGAGGTTGTTGTTTCAAGTAATGTTTTCAGTTCAACAGATGTCAGTAATATTTACAATCGAGTTAATCCTCCTATTAATTGTTCGCTTTCGCCGCCACTGCAACTTGCAACTGAAGCAACTCTTCAGGCAGTAAAATCAAAAACTGATAATCTGGATGTGCTTCTGTCTTCTCGCGCCTCTGAACTAACATTACAAGGCGTTAAGACTGGAACTGACAAATTAGATACGAATCTTTCAACTCGAGCTAGCGAAACCGCTCTTAGCAATATCGCAAACAAGCTACAAACTCTCATCGATGGCGACAATTGGCAAAGAGCCGCTAAAAACGGCAAGGGATTTATCGCGACTACCAATGAAATTACAATAACACCAGCGACAGAAACTAACTTTCTTCTGATTAGAAACCCTGCCGCATCCGGCAAACTCCATCGCAGTAATTACCTTGCGCTTACCGTTAGAACCGAAGGACAGAATGTAAGATTAAGGATTTATAAAAATCCAACAGTTACAGCTGACGGCGCGCCAGTGGTAGTCAATAATGTAAGAACTACCGGCAACGCTCCGGTTTCACAAGTGTTTTCTCAACCGACAACTACGATTTCGGGACAACTTATTGCCGCTTATTCGAGAAACTCTGATTCTCTAGATCGTCCATTTGATCTCTCTTTGTATCTTGAACAAGGTGAATCTTACTTAATCACTGTTCAGGGTACCGCTACCGGCAATGATTATATGCTTACATATACTTTTGTAGAAGAGTAACAATTGAAGATATTTTTAAACCTCGCTTTTACGAGGTTTTTAGTTTGTCAGTGCCGCATTATAATTAAGAACTATGTCGTTTTATTTAAGTCGGCTTTAATCCTTTAGAAAAATATTTTGCACATATTCTTTATTATATATTTTTCATTTTGGCAATAAATCTGTTAGCATATTATATATGTTATTTCAGCCCGAACGCTATTTATTGAAAAAACAAATCAAGGCCAATACCAGTTATATTAAAGGTGTTGTTTTGGATGCCGGAAGCGGAGATGGCGAGCGGTATAAAAAATTATTTAAGTTTGATAAATATATAACGCTTGATATAAATTCCGCGTATGGAGCCGATATTATAGGTTCGGTTGAAGATGTCCCTTTGGGTGACAACAGCGTTGATTCCGTGGTCTCAACCCAAGTTTTGGAGCACGTAAAAAATCCCCCAAAAGCCGTCCGCGAATTTTATCGTGTGCTTAAGCCAGGAGGTTATTGCCTGGTTACCGTTCCACAGTTAAACGAGCTTCACGACGAACCGCATGATTATTGGCGTTTTACCAAATTCGGTTTGGAAGAAATTTTTAGTTCCGCCGGTTTTAAAGTTATATTGATAGACCAGCGCGGCGGTTTTTGGTCGGCTACTATGCAAATGCAAATCCGCTATGCAATTGATTTATTTCGGCTCCAAAAAATTCGCTTGTTACGCTGGATTTTTCAGCCATTCATTTGGCTAAACGGCATTGTGGCGGTTTGGTTTGATTATTTTGACAGAAGCCGAGCTAACCACAAACATGCCATCGGCTGGCTAATAATCGCGCAAAAGCTATGAGGATATTATTTATTTTAGATGAATTTTTGCCGGAAAATAGCGCTGGCGCCGTAAATGTCGCTTTTGGATTGGCTAAAGGGTTGATTAAATCCGGCCATGATTTGCTGGTTTTAACCGCGACGTTTAACCCGGAAAATGTCGGAGACATTGAAGTTGAAGGAGTAAAAATAAGAAGAATTTTAGCGCGGCCCTTCGGGCGATTGCGCAATTTTAAGAATTTAAAAAATCGCGATATTCTAAAAAAAACAGAGGAAGTTTTGACGGAATATAAACCCGATATTGTTCATATTCACACCTTACATCATCGGTTTTCATATCGGGTTATCGGCTTGGCAAAACAATTTTCCAAAGCCGTTTTTTTAACCCTGCATGATGCGCAGGCGGTTTATAACGGCAAATTATTTCCCAAAAGAAAAATCTGCAATCTAAATCCGGAATACGATTACAAAGTAAACTGGATTGACTGTCTGAAACGGGACGGATTGGTTTATAATCCGTTTCAAAGATTTTTTATTAAAAAATCTTTGAATAAAGTAGATAAAATCTTTGTCGTGAGCGGTGCTCTTAAAGAAGCGGTGGAGGCGAATGGGATTTCTAATGTAGAAATTATTCATAACGGTATTAATGCTAGAGAATGGACAGTTGGCGAAGTGGTCGGAAACAATATTCTTTTTGCCGGAAGAATAGACGCCGCGAAGGGAGCTAAGGTTTTAATAAGCGCGTTTAGCGCGGTTAGTTCCGAGGTTTCTGATGCTAAACTGACAATAGTGGGCGACGGCGGTCTTAAGGCGGACGCAAACGCGAACATTACAATTTTGCCATGGCAAAGCAGAGAAGCAATGAAAAAACTTTTTGCCGAATCCGCGATTGTGGTTGTGCCGTCGCTTTATCTTGACCCGTTTCCAACCGTCAATCTTGAGGCGTTGGCAGCGGGGCGGTCGGTTGTCGGTACTTGTTTTGGCGGCACCAAGGAAGCGGTTTTAAATAACGAAACCGGCTATATTGTAAATCCTTACAACGAAAAAGAATTGGCCGGTAAAATTATTGACTTGCTTAAAAATAAAGAAAGGGCCGCAGCTTTTGGCAAGACCGGCCAAGAGAGAATAGAAAAATTTTTCAGTATAGAAAATCAAGTCAATCAAACTTTAAAACGGTATAATGAAGTAGGGGCATAGTAATGATGGTCTAATAAATTTTCACATTAATTTTTTTATTTAAAAATGCCATTGTCAAGCGATCGCTTGACAATGGCATTTTTGTATGATAACGTATGGAATATATTAATTGTTTTAAACATATTAAATAAAACATATAAAATTGTAATATATTAAAAATAATAAAAACAAAGACATGAGACATTTGGGGAAAACCGGAAAGAAAATATTGCTTTTGCTACATGCCGGCGCATCATTATCTCTGACAAGAAACCCTAGAGTTTATTTTAGAATCGTGAGAGCCGCCGCCAAAGAATGGAAAAAAATTAATGAGGATTACATGAGAAAAGCAATTAAACGGCTCTATCGATCAAAACTTGTGGATTACAGAGAAAACCAAGATGGAACGGTAGAGCTTGTATTAACCGGTGAAGGCAGGAAAAAAATTTTAAAATACGATCTTGATAAGATTAAAATTAAAAAGCCGATAATTTGGGATGGCCTTTGGCGTTTAGTTATTTTTGATATACCGGAAGATAAAAAACAAGGAAGAATGGCATTTGTCGCTAAGTTAAAAGAACTTGGGTTTTACCCAATGCAAAAAAGCGTTTTTATTCATCCTTATGAATGCAAAAATGAAATAGATTTTATAGTGGAAATTTTTAATCTCACTCCCTTTATTAGATTTCTTAGAGTCAAAGAAACAGATGTTGATTTGCATTTAAAGCAGTTATTTAAATTAAAATAATTTATGTTGGATAAGCCGGTCGCAAGAAGCTTGAAAATGCCATTCTCTTGCGATCGATTTAGTATGGCAGATTTTTTTGATTACATAATATATTACAGAATAAATTGCGGATCTATTATAAGATTTAATTAAATTATGTTTTAATAGTCTTTATGAAGATATTGCTAAAAAAATCGGTTGAAACTTTCCGAAATAAAGGAGCGGGGGCGTTTTTTAAACGGGCCGGAGGTTATATAGGCCGAAAAACAAAACCTTTTACAAAAAGGATAATTGCTCCGTACGCGAAGTATAAAATTAAACGCTTTAATCCCCGGGAAACGGAAGTCAAAGTTCTTGTTGATTTTGTTTTTAACAGATTTGCCGGACTAATCGCGCCCGGTCAGGTGAGGTCTGAAATTATATCGCTTGCCGAACTGGTAAAAGAATTAAAACCGAAAACCGTTTTAGAAATAGGAACCGCCGATGGGGGAACTCTTTTTTTATTTTCACGCCTTGCCGATCCCGGCGCGAAAGTAATCAGCATTGATCTTCCTGGAGGCGAATTCGGGGGCGGCTATCCCGCGTGGAAAATAAGTTTATATAAAAGTTTTTTCCTGCCTTTCCAGAGATTATATCTTTTGAGGGAAAATTCACATTTCGTATCCACCCGGGAACAGGTCAAAGGAATAATAGGAACAACGCCGATAGATTTTCTTTTCATTGACGGCGATCATACGTACGAGGGAGTAAAAAAAGATTTTGAGATGTATTCTCCTCTTGTAAAAGAGGGGGGAGTTATTGCGTTTCATGATATTGCCTTGCATCCGCCGGAAAAAAACTGCGACGTCCGGCGATTTTGGGAGGAAATTAAAAAGAGTGACAGCGAAGAGTTTATTGAAAATCCAAATCAGAAATGGGCGGGGATAGGGGTTTACCGCCGGTAGTAAATGCCTAGCGCGAGAAAGACGTTGAATGTTCTGCCAATAACTCTGGCGGCGACTAAACCAATCAGGCCGTATAAAGGTGTTAAAATTGTCATTGTCAAAATCTGGAATAAGGGAGAAACGATGTTGAATAAATACAATTTTTTAATTTTTTTATGCGCGGAAAGCGCGCCCACTATAAGTGCCGGCGGAGCGCTTAAAAGCGATAAGGCGAAAATCTGCGACAGAAACACAGCGTCAATATATTGGGGAAAAATTATTTTATAAAACAGTGGCGCTAAAATAATATACGCGCCCACTACCAGCGCCACAAAAACCGAATAAATAATAATCTTTCTTGTCATAGTTTTTTTTAATTCTTCTTCTGATCTTTGCGAAAATTTCGGCAATGCCAGGTCGGACATGCCTTTGAAAAGTCCTTTTATTTGTTCCGGCGGAGCGGTAGCGAATGCGTAGGTGGCAAGATTTGCCGCTCCAAGAAAATGAAAAGCCAGAAATTGATCAATGTAAGGCGTCGCCATGGAGATAATGTTTATTAAACTCAAATGCTTGGCGTAAGCCATTATTTCCGGGTCATTCGGCGACGGAGCTCTAGCCGCTTTAATTTTTGTTTTGATGAAGAAAACAAAATTTGGCAGAACGGTGGCGAATATGTAAGCGCTTACTATATATATGATATTATCTGTCAGATAAATAGCGGTTACTAAAGTTAAAGCGGTGAATATTTGGCCCGTTATTCCGTAAAGAGCCGATGTTTTAAATTCTTTTTTGCCTACCAAATAAGCGTTGTAAATTTGGAAGCTGCTCAAAAACGGGATGAATATCGCGCTTATAAAAAAAACGTTTGCCAATGTATGGTTTCCGTTATAAAAATAATATCCGCCGATTAATAAAGCGGCCAGCGTTCCCAATATTCCGTAGCGTATTTTTTTTTTAAGCCCTAAAACAAGCGAACTTTCAAAGCCACGGCTAACCGATTGGATGACGGCCGTGTCCATCCCAGGAAGAGCAAAAATGCCGAGAACGGAAATCCAAGCAAGAATGTAACTATATGCGCCGTAAACTTCTTTCGGTAAAAGGCGCGCGAAAAAAAACGCCAAAGCAAGATTAGCGGCAACTGAAATAAAATTATTCAGCGTAAGCGCGGACCCGCCCTTAAGAGTATAAAAAAGATTAGTGCCTAAAAAATTAGAAGCTTTGTTAAGCCATTGTATTATTTTTCCGCGGATTTCCATTGATTTCTATTATGCCCCATAATGTAGTATGATAGCAAGGTTCAGTATGAAAATTGACGAACTAAAAAAAGTATTTTTCAACAATAAGTTTGTTTGGGGAACGACAGTATTTTTTCTGTTTTTTATCGGCTTAGCGGCAGTTTTGTGGCCGATTTTATTCGATGATAAAATAATAAACGATTTTTCTGGTCTTGGTTCGGCGCAATATAAATTTTTAAGCGATTTTGGAGATGGCTTAAAACAAGGGCATTTGCGGCTGTGGTGGGAAAATTATTTATCCGGATTTCCCGTGTATCTGACGCAAGTCGGTTTTTTTAATCCATTAATTTTTATTTATTATAAATTTTTTGACGGACTCCAGCTTTACAACTGGCTGACTTTTTCCAATTTCCTACTCGGAGGTCTGGCAATATATTGGCTAGCAAGAAGCTTGTCTTTGTCAAAAATTGCTTCTTCTATCACAGGCATTGCCTATATGCTAAGCCAGAATCATTTATATTGGGGCCCGACTTTTCCATTCAGCAATGTTTACGTTTTTATTCCGTTATTTTTTCTGGCGATTTTAAAAATATCAAAGAATCAAAATTGGTGGTGGCTATGGGGAAGTTTAATCGCCGCTTACGGCTTGGCGGCAGGGGAAACACAAATCGTTTTTTATACTTTTATCGTCGGATTTTTTTGGGCTCTATTTTTAACCTACTGCCATAATTCTAATTATGGAAGTGTCGGTGTCGCTAAGTTTAAATCGATTATCGGATATTTTACTTTCTCTACCCTTGGGGCGATTTTAGCGAGTTTTTGGATTTTACCTGTTTTGAACTACTTAAAATTTACGACTCGAGGCGGCGCTTTAAATTTTGCCGATTTATCTTATGATTTTATGCATATTGCCGATCCTTTAAGATTTTTTTATCCATATATCCAGTTTCCGCAATTCACCGGTTTGGAGAGTTTGGGGCTCATTGCCAATTATTATATCGGCGCCTTGCCGTTTCTTTTTGTTGTCGCGGCGATACTTTTAGTTAAACAAAATAAGTTTATCGCTTTTTGGACGGGGGTTGCCGTTTTCTCTTTTTTGGTTCGCATTAAATGGACCGGGATTTTTTGGGTTTTGCATTTTTTACCCGGCTTTAACCGTTTTCGCGGAGTTTTTCATTGGTCGTACATGGGCGGTTTTGCCTTGGCGCTACTAGCCGGTTTTGCTTTAGATAATATGGAACAAATAAAAGAATCGCCGTACTTTAAAAAATTTATCGGCGCGCTTAAAATTTTTGGTTTGATAAATTTTGCCGCGGTTATCGGCGTATTTTTAGTTTATTTGTTTCGCGATCAAATTTTGGCCGGCATTTTTAAATTTTTTGATACCAAAATTTATTCGGGAACTCGGCAGTTTCCCGTGGAGCATTACCATAATGTTATCATTTCCGAGTTGGACAAATTTTTAAGCGCTTTTAGTTTAAGCAACTATCATTTTGTTGTTTCATTTTTAAGCGTTTTAATGGCGATAATGGTTTTTGTTTTATATCAGAAAAGGAAAATCAATTTTGATAATTTAAAGAAGACTGCGCTGATTTTCACATTTTTAAACTTAACTTTAATTTGGCAGGGATATTATGAGTTTATTCCCCAGTCAAAAATCATAAATTATCCGGATACGGTAAGTTTCATTAAAAATCATTATCCGGAAGGAGAACGCTATAGGTTTTTTAGATTTTATCCGCCGGAGTCATATCAAGAATTCGGAATTTTTAACGTTAAAGATTGGACGGATTATCAGATTAAAACAATGGAGTCAAACATAGGCGTTTATTTTAATATGGATACCTTTGGGGGACTGGAACCGTTTTTATCCGGCAGAATTGCCAATATTTTTGACAAAATCGGTTTTGAAATCCCAACTTCAATCGCAGGCGAGCCATGGCTCCGCTCAACCAAGTTATCGTTAAATGAAAAGATAAACATATTTTCTTCCCCAGAGAATATCGATCTTTTCTCAATGCTTAACATTAAATATGTTTTTTCTTCATTTAAACTCAATAACTTAAAATTAGTTTACGAAACTACAGCCACCGAAAAGAACATCCCCGTCTATATTTATGAAAACACCGCGGTTATGCCAAGAATCTATTTCGCTAAAAGCGTAAAATACGTTAATCCTGAAGACGCTTTTGAGGAACTTTTGAAAGTTAAAGATTTTAACAAAACGACGCTTGTAGAAGTAGATTCAAAATCTATACCAAATACAAAATACAAAATACAAAATACAAAAATAGAAATTGAAAGCTTTGAATCCCAATTGGTTAAATTAAAAACTAAAGGAAGCGGTTGGTTAGTTTACTCCGATGCCAATTTGCCGACTTGGGAGGCATACATAGACGGCCAGAAAACAGAAATTTACAATGCTAATTATTTGTTCAAATCAGTTTTCGTTCCGGAAGGGGAGCATGAATTAATATTTAAATACCCCAATCTATGGAGGCAGTATAAGATAGCGCTTTATAATATTATTTGGAATCGCTAAGCCTTTTCGACAGGTTCAGGGCAAGCGTTCTACAGCGAAGCGAACTCTTCTTGCGGTAAAAAAAGTGTCTTGCGGAACAATATCGAGGCGCAATAACTTGAATGAAGATTTAAATTCTTCCGATTTAAAATAAGACAAATCAATAAAATTAGAAGACGAAAAATCTTTCATATAATCCAGCTGTGAAAGTTCTTCGATATAACTTTTTGATCTATGAGGCAATGCCCATGGTCCGATTAATCTTATGGCCGCTCCGCCTATTCCCCATTTAAAAGCGTTTCTGACGAAAAAATAGAAAACTTTGTTCCAGGTAATTTTCGGAATTGAATCTATCGCTATAATCGCCTCGGGCTTTGAAATATTTTTTAATAATTTAAATTTTGAAGTCGTATTTCCGGGGACTATATGAAATACGCTATAAGACATTAATAAATCAAAGCGACTTTGAAAATCTTTTTTATCCGCGAGATTCATTACGTCATCTAAAAGAAACAGAGCGTCATTTCTCTTTAAATATGGATCAGCGAGACATAGGTTAATTGATAAATCTGAAATATCAATGCCGACAACGCGGCACGGACGGTGTTTTAATAATTCTTTCGTTAATCCGCCCGCTCCGCAGCCGAGGTCAACGCACTCATTAAATTTTTCCCGGTAAGGAAGCGCGTATGTTTTTATGAAATTTTCGTGTATCTCCGGAGGAAAATTACTGTAAGTATTAAATTTTTTTAAACTTTCCATCACAAGATTAAATATATTATTTTATTTGGTAAGCAGTCAAATTACTTAGGGCCGACGGTGAAAAGATATTGACCTTGAATTTCAATTATGGGCGAAATATTTTTAATATTTTTAGCAACTAATTCGCGGCGAATTTTTTCCGACTCCATTTTGTTTTCGGTGATTATAAATGAGTAGAACGGATATTCCGACCTATCTCTGAACCAGAAGAAATCCACTATTAAATCCCGTGCGTTGGTAAGATCAACCTTCGGCATTCCCATATAATATTCAAAGTTAAAAGTGAAGAAGTGCGATCTCCATATTACACTTTTTGGAATAATTCGGAATGCTATTTTTTCTTTT
>CAZKLP010000014.1:0-16136 GCA_964553885.1 uncultured Candidatus Saccharibacteria bacterium | reverse complement strand
CGGCATACGAGATAAGCGTTCGTGACTGGAGTTAAGACGTGTGCTCTTCCGATCTATTACTAACCGGTAAAAAAGCATCTCAGAAAATATATAGACACCACACTGGTTATCCCGGCGGTTTAAAAACAGTCGGTTACCTTGAATTAATTAAAAAAAATCATAGTCAAGCTCTAAAATTGGCTGTTAAAAGAATGTTAAATAAAAATCGTCTCCGAGCGAAACTGATGAAACGATTAATTATTCAAAATAATTAATTATTAAATAAAATGGCATTAAAAAAAGTAAAAATAATAAAAGCTGATAAATACTACGAAGCTGTAGGCAGGAGAAAAACGGCAACGGCCAGGGTTAGGTTTTGGGCGAGTAATGGTAAGCAAGAGATAACCGTGAATAATAAAACTTATTCCGATTATTTTCCCGGAAAAGAATTACAAGATGTGTTAACGGAACCGCTTGTTAAAAGCGGTATCAAAACTTGCAGAATTTCCATTAAAGTTTTTGGCGGCGGCTTCATGGCTCAAGCTTATGCTTCACGGCATGGACTTAGCCGGGCTCTTGTTTTGGCGCATCCGGAATCTAAAACAATCGTAAAAACTCTCGGCTTTCTAACCCGCGATCCGAGGATGAAAGAAAGAAAGAAAGCCGGTCTTAAAGGCGCAAGAAGGGCTCCTCAGTGGTCAAAACGCTAGAATATTGCTTTACTATTCCATATTTATCTTATATAGAGTTGATTTTTCTTTATCGTTTTCAAAAAAATAAAGATTAGAATTATTCTTGTCCAAGAATATAGGCGGATTAATGTTTAGATAAAATTTAACGCTGTTCCGTTTGCCGCCGCGATTATCTCTTTCGGTAATTGTCAGTTCACTGCCGGTAGACCAGATAACATGCTCCGAATCTTTAAGCCAATCTAAAAATAAAATTGGCGATTCCAATGTGGCGATCATTTCTTTTTCTCCCGTTTTTTTATTCGGTTCTTCTTTTACATTATCCAAATAGTCAATCCAAATCTGGTTGCCTTTGGTATAAAGCTTTTTATTTTTATCGGGAGACATTAATTCGGTAGAAGTTGAAATTTTAAATTTTTCATTTGATATCAATTGCCCGCTAAAGTCGTAAACTTTTGTGGTTTCTATTTTTTTGTTATTTACTATTTTTATCTTTTCGTTGTCGACTGAAAAATCAGATATAATTTGTTTTGGTAGTTCGGCAATTTTAACCCTTTTAAGGTCTAAAGGAAATAATATTATAGAAACTAATTCGGTCACCAGGCCGTTTTTAACTTCAACCGTTTTATTCCAGGGATAGTATCCTTCTTTATGAATAAAAAGATTGTAATTTTTTGGAGAAAGATCGTCGACTAATTTTGTATAATTTAAAAAGCCCACGGTTGTTCCTATATATTTATCGCTTACGTATATCTTGGCACCGGGAACAGAGGTTTTAATAAAAATACCACCAGTTTTAACTAGTTTAAGAGAATCAAAATCAAATCGCCATCCTTGGGCGAAAAGAGTTATGATAATGCTAAAAACAACAAACAGAATAACAAAAATCCAAAAAATAAACCTTCTAAATCTTATGGTCATAATAAGTTAAAATACCACATTTTTTAGAGAGCGGCAAGTTGCGGTAGCTGGAGATTTATCGTAATATATTATCATTATGGCATCTGAATATTTTATTATAAACGGCGGGAGAAAATTAGAAGGCGAGATTGAAGTCGGCATAGCTAAAAACGCGGTGCTTAAAATTTTAGCCGCTTCTATTTTAACCTGTAAGCCAATAAAATTGCCAAAAATGCCGAATATAGAAGACGTTGGCAGAATGAAGGAGCTCCTTATTGATTTAGGCGTCAAATTTTCTGGAAATTTTATAGATTCTTCTGGGATTAAAAAAACCAATTTAAATTATAAAATTGCCGATAAATTCAGGGCGTCGATTGTTTTAACGGGACCGCTTCTTTCAAGATTCGGAAGCGTTTCCTTTCCTCATCCGGGCGGTTGTACCTTAGGCAAACGGCCAATTGATTTTTTTATTGACGGTTTCAAAGCTCTGGGAGCGAAGGTTAAAAGAAAAGGAGTTATTTTTACCGTGTCTGCCAAAAAACTTATTGGAAGTAAATTTATTTTTCCGATGGTAAGCGTAACCGGAACCGAAAATTTAATGATGGCGGCGGTACTGGCTCAGGGAAAAACAATTTTAAAAAACGCTGCTTGCGAACCGGAAATAGAAAACTTGGCTGCTTTTTTAAATTCTTTGGGAGCTAAAATTTCCGGAGCGGGAACACCGTCAATTTTGATTGACGGTGTAAAAGAACTTAACGGAGGAGTTTGGAATGGTTTTCCAGACAGGATTGAATCGGGGACTTTCGTAATTTTGGCGGTTGCCACCAAAAGCAATATCAAAATAAAAAACTGCGACCCCGATCATTTGGAAGTACTGTTAACATTGCTTCGAAAAGCCGGCGCTAACATTGAAATTGGCGCTGACTATGTTATAGTAAAGCCCTCTAAAAATATTAACGCTATTGATGTAAAGACCCGAGAATATCCCGGCTTTGCTACCGATCTTCAGGCGCCGCTCACAGTTTTGTTGACACAGGCCAGCGGCAATTCCCTTGTTCATGAAACAATTTATGACGGCCGGCTATTTTACACCGATATCTTAAATCAGATGGGCGCGAACATTATTATGGCCGATCCGCACAGGGTTATTGTTCAAGGTCCCAGTAAACTTCGCGGTAAAAAAATTCACAGTCCTGATATCCGCGCCGGAATGGCCTTAATTATTGCGGCGCTTTTGGCGAAAGGCCAAAGTGTCGTGGATAATATTTATCAAATTGACAGAGGATATGAAAAAATAGACGAACGTTTGCGGGCGTTGGGGGCGGATATTAAAAGAATAAAATCATGAATTTATTTACTAAAAAAATTGGAATTGATCTTGGCACCGTCAACACACTTGTGTTTATTCCCGGTCGTGGGATTACTTTAAATGAGCCTACCGTAGTGGCTATTTCTCCTGACAATAACGCTGTTTTGGCCATTGGCATAGAAGCTCAAACAATGATCGGGCGCACTCCGGAAAATATAATCGCTAAAAAACCGATGCGCGATGGCGTTATTGCCGATTATAAAATTACGGAAGCCATGCTTAGATATTTTATCCAAAAAAGTCTGGGCAGGTTTCAACTGATAAAACCGGAAGTTTTGGTAACCGTACCATCAGGTTCGAGTTCAACCGAAAGAAGAGCCGTTATTGACGCGGCCGTCAATGCCGGCGCCAGAGCTGCTTATATTGTTAAAGAACCTGTTTTAGCCGCCATAGGAGCCAATATTCCGATTAATTCTGCTTCCGGAAATTTAATTATGAGCGTTGGCGGCGGCACTACCGAAGTAGCGGTTATTTCTTTAGGCGGTATTGTGACTTCTCACTCAAGAAGGGTCGGCGGCAATAAATTGGATCAAGCGATTATTGATTATTTAAAACGCCGCCATAATTTAGCTATCGGTGAAAGAACCGCGGAAAGGATAAAAATTGAGATTGGTTCGGCTTTGCCGATAAAAGACGAACTTTTCCTAGGCGTCAGGGGTAGAGACATAATAACCGGTTTGCCGCGGAGTATTAATATCGGCACCAATGAAATCGTTGAAGCTATTTCCGAGCGCCTTAAAGAAATTGTTCAGGCCGTTAAACTGGTTTTGGCTCAAACTCCGCCGGAGTTATCGTCTGATATAATGGACAAAGGAATAATTTTATCCGGCGGAACGGCGCTTCTTAGAAATTTTGACGAATTGATAGTAAAAGCTACCGGTGTTCCGGCGTATATTGCCGAAGAATCATTATTTTGCGTCGCCAAAGGTGCGGGTTTAGTTTTAGAAAACTTGGAATTTTATAAGAGAAGCATAATGGCCAGAAGATAATTCCTAATTTATGAATGATTATCAGAAAACTATCGATTATCTAAATAAGTGTATAGAGAGCGACTATTTATCTCACGCTTATATTTTTTATGGTCCCGACCATTCGGCTAAAAAAGCAGTTGCTTTAAAATTTGCTAATAAAATCCTTAATTCCGATTTTAATTTTAATCCGGATTTGATTTTAATTTCAGCCGACGCCGACGAAGAGCGGTCTATAAATTCCATAAGGCAACTTAAAAAATTCATGATTTTAAGCCCTTACTGGGGAAAATATAAAATAGCGGTGATAGATGCGATTGAAAAATTAAATACTCACGCGCAGAGCGCCTTGCTTAAAATTTTTGAAGAAGTGCCAAAACACGCTATTATCATATTAAATGCTAAAACAATCGACTCAATTCCCGAAACCATTGCTTCTCGCGGCGTAAAATTGCCGTTTTGGCATCAAGACAATGTTCCGCCGACTATAGATAATAAAATTAAAGAAACTTTCAGTGAAATTCTCGCGGGCGACTTAAAAGATCAGTACTGCGCTGTTCTAAAATTTAACAATTATCCGGCAATTGAAATTTTTAAGCTATGGCTTTGGTACTTGCGAACCGAATTTTTAATTAATCCGACTAATAAATTAAATAATTTATTAAAAAAAAGCCAAGATATTTATTTTAAGTTAAATGAAACAAATATCAATCCCAAGTTCGCTTACGATGAATTGGTAATTAACTTATAATTAATAACAAACAACTAAAATTTCATTTTATTTTTATGGATATATTAGGAAAATTTAAAGATAATCTTAAAATCATAGAAGAATCTTTTAAGATTGAACTTACCTCTCTGCATGTTGGACGCGCCACTCCGGCGCTTGTTGAAAATATTTTGGTTGATTGTTACGGTTCAAAAATTCCAATAAAACAACTGGCTTCCATTTCCGCTCTGGAGCCAAGAATTTTAATCATTGAGCCCTGGGATAAAAATAATTTGTCCAGTTTGGAAAAAGCTATTTTGGCTTCTAATTTAAACTTAAATCCCATCGTTGACAAAAATTTAATCAGAATAAGCATTCCGCCTTTAACCGAAGAAAGAAGGCTCGAGATGCTAAAAGTTCTTGGTTCTAAACTGGAAGAAACTAAAATTAAATATCGCGGTGACAGAGATAAAATAATTAAAGAGTTAAACGAGTCTTTTGACGCTAAAAAAATTACCGAGGATGAAAAATTTAAAATAAAAGAAGAAATTAAAAAATTAATTGACTTAACCTATAAAAATTTGGAAAACTTATTAAAACTTAAAGAAGAGGAGATTATAGGCAAATGATTACTTTACTCGTGTTTATTTTAATTTTAGGAGTTTTAGTTTTAGCCCACGAATTTGGCCACTTTATTGTCGCTAAAAAAAGCGGCTTAACGGTGGAAGAATTCGGTTTTGGTTTTCCGCCGAGAATTTTTAGCTGGGAAGTTAATAAAACTCTTTACTCCATCAATTTATTGCCGCTTGGCGGATTCGTTAAGATACTTGGTGAAGATGGCGGCGAGACTAATAATCCGGAAAGTTTTTCTTCCAAGCCGGCAATCATCAGGAGTTTAATCATCGCGGCCGGCGTTATGATGAATTTCGCGCTCGGCGCCCTGCTTTTAATTGTCGGGTTTTATATCGGTTTGCCACAAATGTTAGATAAAGAAAATGAGTCCGTCGCTAAAAATATTCAAATTCAAATTGTCGCCGTAAACCATGGGTCGCCGGCGGAAGAAGCAAATTTAAAACTCGGCGATTCCATTGAAGGTTTTTCTGAAATTTCAATTCTTCAGGACTTTATTAATAAAAATAAAGGCAAGGAAATAAATTTAAAAATTAAAAGAGAGGAGGAAAATTTAGAAATTAAAACCATTCCCAGAATAAATCCGCCGGAAGGAGAGGGGGCCTTGGGCATAGCCCTTGCTAAAACAGGACTGATTTCTTATCCGTGGTATAAAAGCGTCTGGCTGGGAATACAATCCGCGTTTATTATAACTGGGGAAATAATAAAAGGGTTTGTCGAATTAATTAAAAATCTTTTAATAGCTGGAGCAATACCAAAAGAAATCGCCGGTCCGGTAGGAATCGCGGTATTAGCCGGTCAAGCGATTAATCTCGGTTTTGTTTATCTTCTTCAATTAGTGGCTTTAATTTCACTTAATCTTGCGGTCTTAAATTTAATTCCTTTCCCGGCTCTAGACGGCGGCCGGCTGTTATTTTTAGGCATAGAAAAAATTAAGGGAAGCAAGGTCAATCCTAAGATTGAAAACGCTATTCATTCAGTCGGCATCGTTTTACTCCTTACTCTCGTCGCATTAATAACCTACCGAGACATCCTAAAACTTTTGTAAAAATTTAAACGCATTAGTATCCTATAGGCAATATATGCGTTTATGGTTTAAGAGACAAATCAAAGAACTTTCTTAAATCGCCCTCTTTTTTATCCAAAGCTTCAAGGGTACAATAATTCACATAATTATCTATAGACAAGAAACTGCAAATAAAATCTATTTCACCTCGACAGTCGTAAGGGTAAATAAAAACGCTTTCTTGTAGGGGATAAAAACCCAGATCTTTTAATTTATCAGAAAGAGAGCGGCGTTCTTTATTTTTCTTTTCCGGAACATCAAAAATTACCATCCGCCATTTTTTGTCCCATCTTTTGTGAGTGGGTAATTCAATGTTATCATAGTCAAAATTCTTTATTAATTTTTTGCCGTTTTCGGTAATTTTGAGATACAAATTATCATCTTTTTGCTCCAATTCAATCAATCTTTTTTTATTAAGACGTCCAATAGCCTCATAAATTCGCTGTCGCTTTATTTTATTCCAATTTCTATGCAATTTAAGCAAGGGTTTTAGCATTTTAGGCGCGTTTGGCAAAAATAGAGAACTTAGAATTATTGGACCGGCGGTGGCAATGAGTAAAATATCAGCCGTAAGCGATTTTTTATGAATTGATTTATATTTCATGATATTTATATGTAATTTTGCTATATCGATATTACTATATGTGAAATTTTCTTTGTACGCAAATCATTCCTATAGGATAAAAATGCATTCAATCATAGAAACTAAATAGAAACCAAAAAGAATATTCAATTTATTTTTTGTGAACAGCTTGCTGAACGCATAATCTTCTTATAGGATGAAAATGCGTTTAAGAAGGAAGTTAAAAAATTAAAATAAAAAATAAAAATTTATTAGATGTAAATTTATTAAACGCAAAATTTACCTATAGGATATTTTTGCGTTCAGAAAAAAGTTAAAAAATTATTTTAAGGATTAAGATTAAAAATAAACAGTATTAAAACTCGAAATGGTTGCCATGCCTCTCCAGCATGTGCCCCCATCCCATGACGAGCTTGAACGGTCCCGGGCAGCTCGTGAAGCGACCTGTTCACCAGAATAGGAATTTATTTTTAGTTTCATTATATCATAATTATTTATTATTGTCAAGGTTTGAAAATGGTGAGATTTATTGTAGAATACAAGTGCTTAATTTAAATAAAAACAAAATTTATGCGTCAATCACAACTTTTTGGGAAAACGTTAAAGGAAGCGCCGAAAGACGCCGAAGCAATAAGCCACATTTATTTATCTCGCGGGGGATTCGTAAAGCAATTATCGTCCGGACTTTTTAGTTTTTTACCTCTGGGGTTTATGGTTTTAAAGAAAATAGAACAAGTTATCCGCGAAGAACTTGGTAAAATCGGCGCCCAGGAAATGATAATGCCGGTGATTCATCCGGCTGAAATCTGGAAAAAAACCGGCCGATATCATGAGATTGGAAAAGAATTATGGCGGCTAAAATCTCAGGGCGGGCAGGATTTAGTGCTTTCAATGACCCACGAAGAATCAATGGCCGAAATCGCTTCCCGATATATCCAAAAATATGATGACCTGCCATTGCTTTTAAATCAATTTCAGATAAAACTCCGAAATGAAGCTCGGCCACGCGGCGGCCTTCTTCGGCTTCGAGAATTCGTCATGCAGGATGCTTATTCTTTTGATAAAAGCACAGTAGAACTTGATAAGACATATAAAAAAGTTTCCGGCGCTTATCAAAAAATCTTTAAGCGGTTAAATATAAAAGCGGCGCCGGTTAAAGCCGATTCAGGAATTATGGGGGGCGACGAGTCGCATGAATTTATGATGCCGGCTGATATCGGCGAAGATAAATTAAATGGTAAGCGAGCCATAGAACTTGGTCACACCTTCAAGCTCGGAATAAAATATTCAAAACCTTTTAATATTTACTTTACAAATAAAAACGGCGCGAAAGAACTCGTCATTATGGGTTCCTATGGCATAGGTTTGGACAGATTAATGGCGGCAATCGTTGAAGCGCATAATGATAAAAATGGTATTATCTGGCCAAAAGAGGTGGCCCCTTTTAAAGTTCATTTGATAGAACTTTTGGGAAAAGAAAAGAAAATTACGGTTAAAAAAGCGGTGGAAAAATTATATGAAAAATTGCTTGTTAAAAAAATTGAGGCGTTATACGATGACCGCGATGACAAGTCGCCCGGCGAGAAATTTGCCGATTCCGATCTCATAGGCATTCCAAATAGAATTGTAATAAGTGAAAAAACATTGGCGCATAACAGTATTGAAATTAAAAAACGCGGCGACAAAGAAATTAAACTTATAAAGACCAACGCTTTAATGTCCTTAATCAACGAATAATGTTTAATCGTTTATTCAAAATATTTTCAAAAGATATAGGCATCGATCTTGGAACGGCCAATACTTTGGTTTACGTAAGAGGTCGAGGCATAATTATTAATGAGCCATCTATAGTAGCCATAAATAAAAAAACCGATCAAGTGTTAAGCATCGGAGTGGAAGCCAAAAAAATGGTTGGTCGGACACCCGGTCATATTGTAGCCATTCGTCCTTTGATTGATGGAGTTATTTCTGATTTTGAAGTAACGGAACAAATGCTTAAATATTTTTTCAATAAAGTCCATAAGGACTCTTATAGTTTCTTAGTGAGACCGCGGGTGGTAATTGGCATTCCTTCCGGAGTAACCGAAGTGGAGCGGCGAGCTGTTGAAGACGCGGCTAAAAATGCCGGCGCAAGAGAAGTTTATCTTGTGGAAGAACCGATGGCGGCGGCTATCGGAGCTCGAATGCCTATTGCCGAAGCAGTCGGCAACATGATTGTTGATATCGGCGGTGGGACTACCGATGTGGCGGTAATATCTTTAGGAGGTATTGTGGTATCGCGCAATTTAAGAGTTGCCGGTGAAAAAATGAGTGAAGAGATTATTCAATATGCTAGAGACGAATTTCAAATTCTTTTGGGAGAAAAAACAGCCGAAGAAATTAAAATTTTAATAGGATCAGTATTGCCCTTAAAAGAAAAATTAACTACAACTGTAAGGGGTCGCGATTTGATAAGCGGGTTACCAAAAGAAATTTTAATAAGTGACGCGGAAATTCGTAAAGCCATTACTCCTTCGGTTAACGCCATTATTTCAGAAATTCGTTCAGTGGTTGAAGAAACACCTCCGGAATTGGTAAGCGATTTGATGACCCGGGGAATAGTTTTAGCCGGAGGCGGAAGTCTTTTGCGCGGTTTCGCAGAATTGGTTACTCAAATTACCAAAATTCCGACAAAACTTGCCGAGGATCCATTGACGGCCGTAGTTCGCGGTTGTGGCATTATTCTTGAAGATGTTGAATCGCTAAGAGAAATTCTGGTAAATAATGGTTAGCATATGACAAAACGCAAATCAGTTATATTTTTTATTCTATTTTTATTTAGCGCGTCTATTATTTTTTCAGAAGCGAGTAAACCGGTTTTATTATTTAAAAATTATCTTAGCGAAACATTAAGACCATTTGAAGTTATTTTTAGTAAAATAGGAAATAAATTTCTGTTTTGGCAAAACGCTTTTCTGGGCGTGAAGCGCTTGAAAGAATCGAATATTAAACTAGCGATGGAAAATCTTGAATTATACGGGAAATTGGCAAAATTATCCCAGGTAGAAGAAGAAAATGCTCTTTTAAAAGAAAAACTAAATTTGACTGATAAGAATTCTTGGAGCGTCAATATGGTTAATATTATTGGACGAGACTTTGAAAATAACCGTTCTTTCATGATAGATAAGGGTACTGGCGACGGCATCGCGATCGGCATGCCGGTTATTCTTAAGGGAGGGGTGGTTATCGGGAAAATAAGCGATGTTAGTTATAACACTTCTAAAGTTATAACTATAATTGACGTTTCCAGTAAAATTGCGGCTGTTAATTCGACTGGCAAGATTTTTGGATTAGTGCGCGGTCTAGGTTCGGATATCATTTTTGATCTTATCGCTAAAAATGAAAAACCCGAAGAAGGAGATTTAATTGTTTCTTCCGGCGCGGATGGATTATGGCCGCGAGGCCTTCTCATCGGAAAGGTTAAACGGGTTAAATCAGAAGATAACCAAGTGTTTAACACGGCGGATATTGAGTTATTAACTAATTTTCGGGATTTTAATAATGTTTTTGTAATCCTTAAATGAACACGGGTTGCCAGTAAGATGAATAAAGAATATAAAAAAACATTTCTAATTTTTTTTGCCGTCTTTTCTTTAATTTTTTTAGCCAGTTTTCAGGTTTCAGTCATAAACCGATTTAGTTGGGGGTTTAATATTTTTTTGGTTCTAATTTTACTTTTAACGCTGACAAAAAATATTTATGTCGCGATTTTTTTAGGATGGTCGGGAGGTTTTTTAATTGACACGGTTCATTTTTCCACATTTGGAACCACTAGTTTACTATTGCTTTTTATAACGGTTTTTTTAATTATTTTTCAAAAAAAAGCCATATTCGCTTCAAAAATTGAAAACATTTTAATTACAAGTATTTTAGCCATATTTATCTACCATTTCGGGGAGTGGACGATAAATAATCTACTTACCGGATGGCAAGAAAAATTCAGTTTTTATTTTTTAAACAGCGGGATTGCTATTGAACTATTATTAACAGTCGTTTTATTGTTAATAACGCTTAAATTTAAAGTTTGGCAAAATGTTTAAAAATTTGCGCTTAAAAAAAAATAAAAGTGAAATAGAACCGGAAGAGATTCTTCTTGACAGGAAGCTGGCGATAAAATTGGAAACTCCTCTGGGCAATAATGGATTTTTAATTATTTTTGCCATTTCAATTTTAATTTTAGGTTTATTTTGGGGCAGGGTTTTTTGGCTCCAGATTAAAAATGGCGATTACTACGCGTCAAGATCAAATAAAAACAATATCCGCTTTTATTATGGCCGGTCGCCTCGGGGCATTATTTATGATATTAACAACAAAATTATAACTTCCAATATCCCAGATTTTAATTTATTAATTATTCCTGCCTATTTGCCGAAGCAGTCTGATGAGTTAAACGAATGGGTAAATCAATTGGCAAAAATATTAAAAAAAGATAATTCAGAAATAGAAGATTTTATAAAAAATTTAAATAAAAATTCAACGGAACCAGTATTCTTTGTGTCCTATTTAGATAGAGAAACACTAATATCTTTAGAAACCAATTTAACCGCCTTGTCGGCGATATTTATAAATGAAGAAACTCGCCGCGATTATGGAGATGGCGGTTATTTTTCTCATATAGCCGGCTATATCGGTAAAGTGTCCAGTGATGATATTAAAGCCGATTCTTATTATGGAATGTTAGATTTTATAGGCAAAGATGGGCTTGAGGCGCAATATGAAAAAGAATTGCGGGGCGATCACGGAAAAATTGCCGTTTTGGTTAACTCCGAAAATACCATTTTAAAAACTTTAATAGCAAAGGAAGCGGTACCGGGCAACAATTTAATATTGAGTATTGATGGCGATCTGCAGAAACTTTTAACAAACGCCCTTAATGATAAAATAATCCAAACCAATTCAACCGGCGCCGCGGCCGTAATTTTAAATGTTAAGTCTGGAGAAATTATTTCTCTGGTAAGTTTGCCGAATTTTAATCTTAGCGTGAAAACTTATGGAGAAATTATCAAAAATAAAAATAAACCATTTTTTAATCGCGCTATCAGCGGTACTTATCCGGCCGGATCAACCATAAAACCATTTGTGGCTTCAGCCGCTTTAGCCGAAAATATTATTGATCCAAATTCTAAAATTGACGACACGCTGGGATACATTAAAATAGAAAACCAATACGACCCCAATATTGTTTATACTTATCGCGACTGGAAGGCTCATGGATTTGTTGATATGAGGCGCGCTATCGCGGTCTCGGCCAATGTTTATTTTTACATAGTTGGCGGCGGTTACAAAAATTTTAAAGGACTCGGTATAGATCTTATTAAAAAATATCTGAATACCTTTGGTTTCGGCTCCGATCTCGGGATTGATTTGCCTGGCGAGGCCCCAGGGCTTATTCCGGATCCTTTATGGAAAAAATCGGCAAAAAATGAAGGGTGGTTTACCGGTGATACTTATAACGTTTCTATCGGCCAGGGCGATGTGCTGGTAACGCCTCTTCAAATGGCTAGCGCCGTTGCCGCTATAGCCAATAATGGCACATTGTGGAAACCGAAAATTGTTAGCAGAATCACTGGCCCCGACGGTCAAATAATAAAAGAATTCGGGCCCGAAATTATAAGAAATAATTTTATTGACACGGGCAATATTCAAGTTATTCGCGAAGGAATGAGAGGGGCGGTAACCGAAGGTTCGGCTTATCTTTTAAACGACTTAGCAATAAAAGTTGCCGGAAAAACCGGCACCGCCCAGGTAACTAATACTTTTAGAAAAACAAATGCTTGGTTTGCCGGGTTTGCCCCTTATGATAATCCGGAAATTGCTTTGGCTATTATTGTTGAAGGCGCCGGTGAAGGTTCAACGGCCGCTGTTCCGGTCGCCAAAGAAGTTTTTGAGTGGTATTATAATAGAAATTATGATAAAATAGATAAATAGTTAATATATGGGCTATCCCGTAGTTGTGGGATGCTCATAAATTTAACTAAAATTTATTCATTTTATTATAAATTTTAGAAATTTATGGCACAACAAACTTATTTAAGTCCGGAGGGAATGGAAACGTTAAAAAAGGAGTTACAGGAATTAAAGACCAAAAAACGACAAGAAATTGCCAAGCGCTTGCAGGAAGCAAAAGATCTTGGCGATCTTAGTGAAAATGCCGAATATTTTGAAGCTAAAGAAGCGCAGTCGTTAAACGAAAATCGCATTGGCGAACTTGAGGAGCTTTTAAAAAACGCCGTGGTAATTAAGATGCCAAACGCGGAAGATGTCGTCAGAATCGGATCAACAATAGAAACAAAATTAAATAGCAGCGTGGAGATATTCAGAATAGTCGGTTCCGCGGAAGCTAAGCCGCAAGAAGGAAAAATATCCAATGAATCGCCACTAGGACGGGCTTTTTTAGGAAAAAAAGCGGGTGATGAAATTGAAATTAAAACGCCCGGCGGCGTTGTTAAATATAAAATAATTAAAATTGAAAAATAAACTCAATATATCGATATATCGAAATTTTAACTTATGCCGACATTAGAAGAACTTCGCCAAACAAGAATCCAAAAACTTGAACGTTTAAAAAATAACGGTATTAATCTTTATCCGGCAAAAATCAGACGCGATTTTGAAATTAAAAATATTCTTGATAAATTCTGGTTTTGGCGATTAACTAAAAAAGAATTTTATCTAGCCGGCAGAATAAAAAATCAGCGCGTTCACGGTAAGATTGCTTTTTTTGACTTGGAAGACGCGAGCGGAAAAATCCAGTGTTTTATAAGTCCCACTGATTTAAACAACAAAAAATCTTACGATGAATTTATCGCCAATTATGATATTGGAGATTTTGTTGAGGTTAAAGGATCTGTTTTTAAAACTAAAAAGGGCGAAAAAACCTTACGTGTCTCTGAAATGCGGATAATTGTTAAGTCACTCTTGCCGCTTCCTGAAAAATGGCATGGTCTTAAAGACGTTGAAGAGCGCTATCGCAAGAGATATCTTGATCTTTTAATGAATAAAGAGGCAAAAGAAAAATTTTTGGTCCGCTCTAACATTATTAAAGAGCTCCGAAATTTTTTAGATGAACGAGATTTTGACGAGTTTGAAACTCCAATGCTTCAGGCAATTCCCGGAGGCGCCACCGCCAGGCCCTTTAAGACACATTTAAACGCTCTGGATATAGATTTATATTTGCGCGTCGCTCCCGAACTCTATTTAAAGCGTCTCTTAGTCGGCGGTTTTGAAAAAATTTACGAAATCGGCCGAAATTTCAGAAACGAAGGAATGGACGCGCATCATAATCCGGAATTTACAATGCTTGAAGCCTATATTGCTTATGAAAATTCGGAATATTTAAAACAGTTTATCCGAGAACTTTTCAGATACTTGGTCAAAAAATTAAATGATGGAAAATTATCAATTGAATATCAAGATAATAAAATAGATTTTAACAGTTCGTGGCAAGAGAAAAAATATGATGATTTGATAAAAGAATTCGGTGATTTGGACTTGGCTAAAAAAACTTTTATCCAACCAACTTTTGTAATCGGTTTTCCGGCTGATATTTTGCCGCTTTCAAAAAAACTGGAAAAAGATCCATCAAAAGCCGACGCTTTTCAAGTTTTTGCCGGAGGACTAGAACTTATAAAAGCGTTTACCGAACAAAATGACCCGCTGGAACAACGCCGAAGATTTGAACAGCAGGAAAAATTGAGAGCCGGAGGCGAAGAGGAGGCTCAGTACTTAGACGAAGATTTCCTGGAAGCGCTAGAATACGGGATGCCGCCGACAGCCGGATTCGGCCTCGGTATTGACCGGCTTGCAATGCTTTTAACAAATTTGCATACAGCGCGAGAAATTATATTATTTCCGACAATGAAACCTAAGGAGTAAAAATAACATGCTCGATATTAAATATATAAAAGAGAATAAAAAAGAAGTTCTAAAAGGCATAAAAGCCAAAAGTTTTAATGTGGATATAGATGCGCTTATTGCGCTTGGTGAAGAAATAAATGCCTTGCAAAAACAAATTGAAAAACTTAATTCTGAACGGAAAAAAGCTGCTGAAGAAAAAAATATTAAACAAGGCAAAGAAATCAAAATAAAACTTTCTAATTTGGAAAGTAAAGAAAAAATTCTCTCAGAAAAAATTGATAATATCGCGAGAAAACTGCCAAATCTTCCACTGCCTGAAGTGCCTATTGGCAAAGATGAAACTGAAAACGTGATTTTACGCGAATCAGGAGAGAAGCCATCATTTGATTTTCCGGTTAAAGATTATCTGGCACTCGGAGAAAAGCTCGGCTGGATAGACATCGAAAGAGCCGGCAAAGCCGTCGGCAGCCGTTTCGGATATCTTTTGCGCGATGCCGTGGATTTGGAATTCGCCCTCGTCCGGCTGGTATTTAATGTTTTAAAAAAAGAGGGCTTTATTCCGATTGTTCCGCCGGTATTTCTAAAGCCGGAGGCTATGCGCGGCATGGGCTATCTGGACTACAACGAGGATGAAGTTTATCATCTGGAAAAAGATGATTTATATCTAATTGGAACATCGGAGCAAGCTATTGGAGCGATGCATATGAATGAGATTTTAGACGCAAAAAAACTGCCGCTTCGCTATGCCGGATTTTCTTCCTGTTTCAGAAGAGAGGCCGGTTCTTATGGCAAAGATACAAAAGGAATTTTGCGCGTCCATCAATTTGATAAAATTGAAATGTTCAGTTTCACGCGCCCGGAGGACTCACAAAAAGAACATGAATTTTTGCTTTCGATGGAAGAAAAATTAATGAAAGCGCTCAATTTACCGTATCGTGTTCTTCAAATTTGTACAGGAGATCTTGGTTTTCAGGCGGCAAACAAATACGATATTGAGGCGTGGCTCCCCGGACAAAATCAATATCGAGAAACGCATTCAACCTCCAATGACACCGATTTTCAATCTCGCCGTTTAAATATTAAATACAAAAATTCTAAAACCGTCAAAAATGAATACGTTCATACTTTAAACGGCACGGCGTTCGCCATCGGCCGGATGATAATCGCCATAATGGAAAATTACCAGCAATCAGACGGCTCAATAAAAATCCCGACAATTTTAGAGTAGTAAGTTTCATTCAAATCGAGTTATCCACTTCTTGCCGTCCATGAAATGTTTCGATATTATAGAATTGAGAGTAGGCTACTGTACTTCGGATTACGGTCCGAAGCCGCCGAAATCCTGAA
>CAZKLP010000013.1:0-16888 GCA_964553885.1 uncultured Candidatus Saccharibacteria bacterium | reverse complement strand
CGTTTCATCTAAGGCGCAGTATTTTTTAATGTGGCGGATTGACATTTCGCGGTTAGTTAAAATACCCTGTCCGGCTGAGTGATCGTTTGGGTGAGCATCGCTTTTAAAACGCGAAATCTGAACCGCACGAGCCGCTTCAACTCTTTTTCTTACGGCTTGACTTGTTTCGCCGGCGCGTTCGTAAGACATTTCTTCATATTTTAAGCGGGGCACTTCAACATGAAGATCAATCCTGTCAAGCAAGGGGCCCGATAATTTTCTTTTATACCTGATAATTTGGCTTGGCGCGCAAACACATTCCTTTATTGAGTCGTTTAAGTAGCCGCAGGGGCAGGGGTTCATTGAAGCGACCATCAGAAACTGGGCCGGGAAGGTAATACTGCCTTGCGCTCGGCTAACGGTGACATTGCTTTCTTCAAGCGGCTGTCTTAAATTCTCCAAAACATCCCGCGAGAATTCCGGAAATTCATCAAGAAATAAAACGCCGCGATGTGCCAAAGAAATTTCTCCCGGCCGGGGCCAGGCGCCGCCGCCGACTAAAGATATCCCGGAGGCGGTGTGATGAGGCGACCGAAAAGGTCTTTTATACAGAAGCGATTTGTCTTCTTTAAGCAATCCGGCAACGCTCCAAATTCTCATTACCTCAATGGCCTCCTCCAAATTTAATTTTGGCAGAATTGAAGCCAGGGCCTTGGCTAGCAAGGTTTTGCCCGAGCCGGGCGGCCCGGAAAAAATAACATTATGGTTTCCGGCCGCGGCAATTTCTAAAACCCGCTTGGCTTTTTCCTGACCGCGGATTAAAGCCAGATCAACTTCTGATCCACCTTCCGAATTTTTTGTAAATTCCGATTCCAAATCGGAATTTACATAAGGGCTGATAATTTTTTTATTTTCAAGATGTTCAAAAATTTCAATTAAATTATTTGCTCCGATAATTTCAATATCTCTTATCAGTGCCGCTTCGGCAATGTTGGCTTTTGGAACAAAAACCGTTTTAAAGCCCCGGTTTTTGGCCTCCATAACAATTGAAAGAACGCCACTAATGGATCTCAAACTTCCATTTAAGGCCAGTTCTCCGACGAATAATTTTTTTTCCGGGTCAAATTCTATCTGGTCCGAAACCAGTAAATAACCCAAAGCGATTGGCAGATCGTAAGCTGGTCCCTCTTTTTTTAAATCGGCTGGCGCGAGATTAACCGTAACCCTTTTATTCCGCCGCGAAGGCGGCGAAGCGCCGGAATTTTTTATGGCCGAAGAGACCCTATCTTTTGATTCTTTCACCGCCGTGTCCGGAAGGCCGACAATGGAGAAATTAAAGAGGCCGGGCGCCAAATCGCACTCGACCTCCACAATTTTCGCGTTGATGCCGTGCAGGGCGGCGGAATAAAGTTTAGATGCCATTTTTAGTATGTTCTATATCTGTTTTAGCGGCCGGGTTAGCTTTTAATCGTTCTAAAGGAATTTCTTTTTGACAAACTTCGCAAATGCCGTAAGTTCCATCATTCATTCTTTTTAAAGCGTCATTTACTTCTTTCAGACGCAATTCCAAGCGGTCGGAAAGCGCCTTGTTTTTCATATCCTCGTCGGATTCATTAACGCTTATCCCGCCTTCCAGCTCTTCTTTGCTGGTAATTTCGCCCTCTTCCCATTCTTCATGCTTAATATCCCAATCGCCTTCTAAATTCGGATCGGGCGCGGCAATAGTTTCCAATTCTTTGGTGAGTAAATCCCGCTCATTAATAAGGGCGGTTTTTAATTCGGATAAAGTTGATTGATCTAACATTGGTTTTAGGGTAGCAAAGGCTAAAATAAAATGCAAATAAATAAAAACGAAAAAGGGCGCCGTTGTAACCCCTAAACTTTGTTGTTTAAATGGGTATGGTCGCCCTTGTTTGGATTCGTTATCCACTTTTAACGATCCTATAATGTCTCGTTTCCAATCTCGGTTACGAGAACCGTATAATTTTAAAAAAGAGCTAAATAGTCAGTGGATGACTTTTAATTCCGGCATCGTTTCGCCCGAAGGCGGACGAACCGGAACATATTAGATCAGAAACAAGACTTGCCTTAATGATATTCTATATTTAGAAAAAAGTCAATAGGTATTTATCCACAATGTATGTAAGTAAAAATAAGTGAAATATAATTTTTAAAATTGTAGGTGGGGGCGAGCCGTTCGCCGAAGGCGAATGGGGTTAAGCAATTTTAAAAATTATATTTCACTTATTTGGCAAATTCACCGATTGACGCTTTTAAATTTTCCAAATAATTTTGCGAGACGGTTTGGCCGGTCAAGTCCTGTAAAACCACAAACATACCGGCGCTTGAGGTGGTGAAAATAAGAAAATCGTTGTAAATGGCGTAATTTAATGAAGCAAATGGCACATTGACGTTTAAGTAGCGCACCGGTTGGCCGATAAATAAATATGATTTAAACGGCGATAAATTTTTCGGAAGCTGGCCGCTGTTTAAAAATAATGGGAAAATATCGTTTGCCAAAGTTTTTGTCTCCCAATCATTTATTTGGGCTTCTATTTCACTTCCTTTTTTAGCTTTAAGAATTAGAATCGGCCGCGCTCCTTCTTTTTGGCTGAAAAACGCCAAAACAAATTCACTTTCATAATTTAGCAGAAAATTCTGCGGCGTGAATATAAACATTAAATTAAAAAATTCTTCTGTAGTTATCGGTTCGCCTTGATAAATTATTTTAACTTGTTTAATCGCGCCTCTTGTTTCTTCCATTGACGCCTCAGATTTTAATGCGTTAAGCAGGGCGGCGGAAGTTTTTGAAGAGATTTCAATAGTAACCTTTTTATTTGGCAGTTTATTAAAAAATTTAATTGGGGCGGTGGTAGTAGCTGTTGGTGTTGGCGGGAAAGTCTGCGGTGTTGTAGTCGCTACCTTAGGCGGGGGCGCCGGTTGACTTTGAACATAAATTTTCCAATAACCATAAAGCGCGAGTAGCACCAATAAAAGCATTCCCAAGCCAATGCCGCCGATTTTAAGCCAAACCGGGGTTGCTTTAAACAATGGTCTCGACGGAATTTCAGTGATTTCTTTGGGCGGAATTATTTTGGGCGGGATAATCAAAACAGGCGGCCTGCCTGCCTGTGGGGCCGGTGGCGGCGGTGGCGGCGGAGGAAGAGGCGCTTGAACAATCGGCGCTTGGGCCTCTTGGGAAATGGGAAAAACAGGCGGAGCTGGAATCAGTTCCGGCTTTTTTTCAATTTTTGGAATAACACCGGACAACTTTTCTAAGTCGCCCTTCATTGTTCGGATAACTATATTTTCCCGCCCAATTTCATTGGGCGAGGCTCGCTCTTCGAGAGCGGCGTCTTTTTGCGGAATTGGATCGGGCATTAATATTATTCTAACATAAAAACCGCCCCGCAGCTGCGGGGCGGTTTTCTTAACTTATCCACAAACAGTTTTTATCCCTCCATGACACTTTTTATATTTTTTACCCGAACCGTACGGACAGGGGTTCGTTCTTGCCCACCGAAGCTTTAGCGGAGGATGAGCGACTGATTTTAAAATTTATAAGTGTTTTCTTTCTTATATCCTAACTTTAGAATAAAGACTTTATTATCTCTAATTTGATAAATTATTCTTAAATTACCACTTCTAATTCTAAAAATATCTTCTCTTCCTTTCAATTTTCTAATGTCTAAATTATCAAAATACCCCGACTGAAGCGCTTTGATAATATTTTTTATTCGTTCTTTTTCTTTAGGAACTAATTTCTTTAATGCCTTATCAACTTTGTCCATAATTAAAGTTTTGCTAATAACTCTTTTGCGGGAATACCGCCTTTTCTGATTTTAGTAAAATCAATGACTGTTTCCCAAGGTCCTTCATCTTCATCAAGAGAAGAAATTTTAAATAAAGGCTTTGATTTTTTTACAACTATAAAAGATTCCCCCTTTTCAACTCTAAGGGCATATTTTTGCATATTCTCTCTTAATTCCTTAAGTCCCAAAATGCGTGTTTTCATAATACATTAAGTTTAACTTAAGATAAACTTTGTGTCAAACACTTAATTGTGGATATCCTTCAGCGACAAGCTGATTTTGCCGTTTTCTATTCTTTTTATTTTCACTTTTACTTCATCGCCGACATTTATAATGTCGGTAACTTTATTAACACGATAAGGCGCGAGTTCGGAAATATGAATCATCCCGTCTCTCTTGCCGAATTCCACGATAGCGCCGAAATCAAGAATCTGGGCCACTTTTCCGACAACAATATCGCCGACTTGGTATTCTTTTATAATTTCTTCAATCATGGCTTTAGCTTCAAGGCCGCCTTTTTCATTTAAAGCGGTGATGAAAACCAAACCGATATCATCAATATCAATCGCGGCGCCGGTTTTGGCGATGATGTCGTTAATCACTTTGCCGCCGGGCCCGATCACTTCTCTGATTTTATCGGGATGAATTTGCATGGTAATAATTCTCGGCGCTAATGGCGACAATTCTTTTTTCGGCTCGGCAATGGTTTTTGCCATAAGGTCTAAAATTTCCATACGCGCTTTTTTAGCTTGCATCAGAGCTTTTTCAAGAGTTTTCACGTCCACGCCATTGATTTTCACGTCCATCTGCAGGGCGGTGACGCCGTCATGCGTACCGGCAATTTTAAAATCCATATCGCCGTAGTGGTCTTCTGGTCCCTGAATGTCGGTTAAAATTTTATGAATATTTTTTCCGTCGCTTATAAGCCCCATAGCAACGCCGGCCACCGGTTTTTTAATCGGGACTCCGCCGTCCATAAGCGCCAAAGTTGAGGCGCAAGTTGAGGCCATTGACGAAGAGCCGTTCGACGATAAGACCTCCGAAACAACTCTGATGGCGTATGGAAATTCTTCTTTTTTAGGGATCATCGGTAAGAGCGCTTTTTCGGCCAAAGCGCCGTGGCCGATTTCCCGCCGGCCCGGGCCGCCCATTCTTCCTGTTTCGCCGACCGAGAAAGGAGGAAAATTATACTGATGCATAAAATGTTTTTTTGTCTGAATCATCATTCCCTCAATTATCTGCTCATCCGAAGGCGCCCCAAGCGTCAAGGCCGATAAAACCTGCGTTTCGCCTCTCTGAAACAGTCCGCTGCCATGAGTACGCGGTAAAAATCCTATTTCCGCGGAAAGATCGCGCAACTCGTCAAGTTTCCTTCCGTCCGGCCGCAATTCACTCTCCAAAATATTTTTATGAACCATTTGGTCAACAGATGCTTCAAATGCCGTTTCCGCTACCCTGGTTTTAGATTCGTCAATCGCGGCGATATGCGCCATCAGTTCTTCTTTTAAAGAGTCTAAGTTCAAGAGTCGCTTCGTTTTTTTCTTTTCATATATGGCGTTTTCTAGAGCGCTATCTTTGTTTAAAAATTTTTTAACTTCCTCTAGAATTTC
This sequence comes from uncultured Candidatus Saccharibacteria bacterium, assembly GCA_964553885.1. GTDB lineage: Bacteria > Patescibacteriota > Minisyncoccia > UBA10092 > UBA10092 > JACPHB01. Next base: position 11,487 of record CAZKLP010000013.1, on the reverse strand, counting down.
TTTATCAATTTCCGCCAGAGAAACCGAGATTTTCGGCACATTGAAGTCGCCGGCAATTTTTTTTATGAATTCAATAATATTTCTTAGCGTTTCTTGCGCGAATTCAAAACCGGCAACCAACTCATCTTCTTTAATTTCGGAACCGCCGGCTTCAATCATGTTAATTTTTAAATCCGGCGAAACGGAAATTACCAGTTCCGTGATGTCGGCTGTCCGCTCTTCAAAACTGGGATTTAAAATCCATTTTGAGTCAACTCTGCCAACTCTTATAGCCGCGTTCGGCCCGTTCCAGGGAATATCGGAAATCGCGATCGCGATTGATGAAGCGATCATGGCGACGATGTCGGGATCATTTTTTTCATCAACCGATAAAACCGTTGAAACAATCTGGATTTCATTTCTTATGTTTTGATCAAAAAGCGGCCTAATAGCGCGATCAATTAACCTGGCGTTTAAAATCGCTTCTTCGCTCGGCCGGCCTTCGCGTCTTACAAACCGCGAACCCAATATTTTTCCGCGGGCATAAAATCTTTCTTCATAATCAACCGTAAGCGGCATATAGTCCGCCCCAATTTTTTGATTTTTTGATATTACGGCGGTTGAAAGAACCACCGTATTGCCCAGCTGGGCGGTTACCGCGCCATTGGCTTGGTTGGCAAGTTTGCCAATTTCAATTTTGAGCGTCTGGCCACCTAGTTCTAAAGAATATTTTTTTATTTCATTCATTATTTTTTATTTTTTCGGGATTTTTTAATCGGAATAGTGAACTTTCTTGGATCGGCCGACATATCTATAAAATCATCGGTGACTTCTTTAAGTTTTGCCGAAGTTGAACGGCCGAAGGCGATTACTTCAACTTGCCTTCCCCTTCCTCTCAAATATTCCACTAAAGGAACAAAATCGCCGTCACCGGTGCCGAGCACAAGCGCGTCAATCGCCGATTCGCTTAGTCGTATAGCATCAACGGCAATGCCGACGTCCCAATCTCCCTTTTTCATTCCTCCGGGAAAAATCTGAAGGTCTTTCATTCTCGTTTCTATGCCCATTTTGGTGAGCGCCTCAAAGAAGGCTGTTTCTTCACCGGTTTCTGTTTTTACCACGTAAGCCAGAGCGCGAACCAATTTGCGTCCCGCTAAAGCTGATTTTAGAACTTCGTTGAAATTTACCCGCGCGTTGTAGAGGTTTTTCGCCGAGTGATAGAGATTTTGCACGTCGAGCAAGACGGCGACTCTCTGATTTTTATGTTTGATTATCGGCATGCTAATTATTTTTTTAATTCCAGATTTTTAACCAAAGCGTTGTATCTTTTACCGTCAGTTTTCTCCAAATAAGCTAAAAGATTTTTTCTTTTTGAAACCATGCCCAAAAGGCCGCGTCGCGAGTGGTTGTCTTTCAGGTGTTTTTTTAAGTGTTTCGTCAGTTTCTTTATTTCTTCGGTCAAAATGCCAACCTGAACCTCAGCCGATCCGGTATCGGTTTCGTGGGTTTTGATTTTTTCTATTATTTTCTGTTTTTCTTTGACGGTTAACATTATATAAAGACAATATCACAACCATCGATTTTAGTAAAGATTGGGGCGCCTGTCTTCTCCTGAACGCAAAGCTTACCTATAGGATAAATTTGCGTTCAAATAAAAAGTTTTGTCAGGTATGATATTTTGCGACACTAGTGTATAATTTAATTAAATGGATATTAATGCGCTTCTTAAAGATTATCTAGACCATTTGGAAATAGAGAAAAACCGATCAATTAAGACACGGGTTAATTATGAGCGGTATTTAAAAAAGTTTTTGGAATATTCAAAAGTTTCTAAGCCGGAACAAGTATCACAGGATTTGGTAAGGCAATACAGGTTGTGGTTAAATAGACAGCAAATCAAGAAGAATACCCAGAATTATTATTTAATTGCCTTAAGGAATTTTTTAAAATATCTGGTGAAACGCGATATTGAAACCCTTTCGGCGGATAAAATTGAACTGGGCAAACAATCCGAGCGGCAAGTTATTTTTTTAGAAAGCGGTGAATTGGATCGCCTGTTACATTCGGCCGAAGAAACATCTTTTAAATCTCTGCGTGATCGCGCCATTTTGGAGCTTTTATTTTCCACCGGTCTTCGCGTTTCGGAGCTTTGCAATTTAAATCGCGATTCAATTAATTTTAAGTCCGGAGAATTTGCAGTACGCGGCAAGGGCGATAAAATTCGCCTTGTTTTTATTTCCGACACCGCCAAAGAAGCGCTTAAAAATTATTTGGGAAAACGGGAAGATGTTGATGAGTCGCTATTTATCAGGCAAACAAAAAATCCGGCAAAAGCCGAAAATTTGCGTCTGACGAGCCGAAGTGTTGAACGGTTGGTGAAACATTATGCCGCCAAGGCGGGTCTCACTAAAAAAATAACGCCGCATTCTTTGCGGCATAGCTTTGCTACCGATTTGCTTAGAAACGGCGCCGATATCCGTTCGGTGCAGGCGCTACTGGGCCACTCCAATATCACTACGACTCAAATTTACACTCATATCACTGATAAACAACTAAGGGAGATTCACCAAACTTTCCATAACATTAGACGACGGTCAAAAAAATAATCAAGAGGCGCTTGTCCCGCACTTCTATATAGAAGTTTTGTGTGGTTTCACGGAAAAAACGAAAATAAATAGGGAGCTTATTCGCCCCCCACTATCTCGCTCATATCAATTTCGCCGTAAACAACCATTGCGTTAGCGCGGTCACATTGAATTTTTGGTTCACCTTTTAACTCTTCGTAATACCGGCGCCAAACGTCGCGTTGATGCTTAGTTGTTTCCAGTTCCTTTTCAAGCTCCGTATTTTCCTTCAACAGCTTTGAAGCCTCTTCAATTTCTCCGGCTAAAAGGCTTTCCAACTTTTTTATTCTCTCATCAGCTTTAGCAAGGAGGAGTTTAGGATCGCAATTCTCAACAGATGATGTCATAAAAGATTTTGCCACTTGACTTCCTCCCCTGTTCATATTTGAAAAAAACTCATTGATCTAATTCTCCTATTATAACCTCTTATCTCTATTATGTCAAATACTATTTTAAGGGTGAAAATGGGCGGCATAGGATTCGAACCTATTGCCTTCTCGGTGTAAACGAGACGCTCTGCCGATTGAGCTAGCCGCCCCCAATAACTTAAATTTACATAATAAAACCTCCAAATGCAATGGAGGTAAAATTTTATTACGTAAAAACCTTACGAATTTTTGTCAGCGCGAAATCAAGTTCTTTTCTGCTAATAGTGAGAGGCGGACTCATGCGAATGGTATATTCTCTGGTTTCTTTGCAAAGTATTCCTTCTTTATAAAGTTGTTCACAAAACTTGCGTGCTATTGGGCCGTCGTCGCGAACCTCAATTCCGATCCAAAGACCAATTATTCTTACTTCTTTGATATATGGGCTTTGTTTGGCTATCTCTCTAAGCTTATTTTTAAAGTAAAAACCCAGTTCAGCCGCCTGCCTATCCGGCCTGTAACGTCTCATAAAACACAACGAAACCCGCGCCGCGGCGCAAGACAAAGGATTACCGCCAAAAGTGGAACCATGATCTCCCGGTTCCAAAACATTCATTATTCCATGGTTACCGACAACGGCAGAGATAGGCAATCCTCCACCCAGAGCTTTCCCTAAAATTATAATATCGGGGACAACATTACCGTAGTTACAGGCAAACATTTTTCCGGTTCGGCCGAAACCGCTTTGAATCTCGTCAACGATAAACAAAACATTTGACTTATTGCAGATTTTTTTAGCTTCAACTAGGTAACTGTCCGGCGGAATAATGACTCCACCTTCGCCTTGCACCGGCTCAACCAAGAAAGCGGCAGTATTAGGATTTATTGCGGCAATTAAAGCGCCGATATCGGCAAAAGGAATTGCCTTAATACCCGGAACTAACGGGCCGAAATGATTTTTATATTGAGGCACGGTTGACATACTGATAACACCAAGAGTTCTTCCGTGAAAGTTATTTGCGCAACAAATAATTTCCGCCTTGTCGGCGGCAATGTTTTTTCTTAAATAGCCCCATTTGCGCGCTATTTTTAATGCTGTTTCAACCGCTTCGGCGCCGCTATTCATAGGCAAAACAACATCAAGTCCATACAAATCAAAATCATTGCAGAATTTAGCCAAATCGCGGGCAAAAAGAATTTTTTGCTCTTCCCAAAAACAATTGGCGTTGCAAACGAGACCGTTTATGTTATTTTGTCTTAAAATAGCCGCGGTCATTTTATCGTTTCTATAACCGGCGTTCGCGGCCGAATAACAAGCAAGCATGTCAAGATAAGTTTTTCCTTCAACATCCTCAAGGAAGTTGCCAAATCCTTTTCTTAAAACAAAATCATCGGGTGGAGCGTAATTTTTAGGCAGATGCTTATGAGCTAGTCCAACCAAATATTGCGTTTTCTTTCCCATTTCAGACCCTCTCTTCTAAAATTTTAAAGATCCGTTTATGTCTATAACATACAACTTTAAATTCTCCTGTCAACTTAATGATTGATTCTAAGAATCAATCATTTTGGGGATAAGATGGGGATAAATAAGATTAACTAATTTAAATTAATGTTTTGGATGTGATCTATTTGAGCATTTTTAGTATCAAAGTTTAACTTTATTGCCAAAACATCAATTCTCCAGTCTTGATTTTCTGGGATTTTATGTTCTTTTATGTAGGTTGAAACAATTCTTGATAATTGGCGCTTTTTGTGCCGCGTTATATTTTCTTCGGGCCGCCATTCAAATCTTTCGTTTTGGGTTTTGACTTCAAAAAACACCAGTTCTTGGCTCTTTAGAGCCAAGAACTGGTGTTTTGGCATGTTTTCCGATGCAATTATGTCAATTTCACCCCATGGCTTGCGATAATTTCTTTCTAAAATACTATAACTATGATTTTCTAAGTATTTTATCGCGATATCCTCCCCCAATTTCCCTATATTTTGTTTCTCGGTAGTCATTGTTTCACGTGAAACGTTAGCATGTTACTTTTTAAAAATCAAAAAAATTGATTTTTTTTCAAATTTTGTTTACTCTTTAATTAAAAATCAGATCCTTAAAAACTCGGAGGGAAGATAATGACCGAAGAGGAAAAAGAAAGCTCGCTCGCCGTAGCTTTAGCGAAGGAGGGGTATTGGACGCCGCTTGAGAAAAAGTGGCGTGATTGGTTTTTTAAGCTAACAAAAATAACCGATGTTTTTGCGATATTAGGAATAAGAGCAAACTATTTAACCGTGATGGGGTTTGCTGTTCTTATTTGGGCGATTTTTGACTTGTTTTATCTCAAAAATGACATTGAACGCCAAGTATGGTTTTTAATTTTAGCGTGGATTACCGACCTTTTAGATGGTCCGGTAGCGAGAAACAACGATAATGTTACAGCTTTAGGAACAATCTTAGACCACACCAGAGATTTTTTACTTATATTGTGGATGATATTTTTAAGCATTTATGCGACAAAATCGTTATTGTTTGAATGGACGACATTGTTTATTATTGATACGATTTTATTAGTGACAGCAATATGTATGTTTTTAATCTTGCTGGGAATGTGGCTTTTCCAACGAGAGAAGCGCCGTGAAAGGCGAGAACAACCGTATTTTGAGTTTATGGAGGAATTTCTTCTAAATGACTTGGTAACGACAATTGGAGCGCGGTTTCACACCGGTCTAACCGCTTTCGGCATGATTTTCTACTTAGCCGGTATAATATGGAAAAACAACTTTTACTTTTATACAGGCATTATTCTTCTAATAATTCAACTTGTTTCTTTAGGGTTCTACCTTCACGAGATTTTTCAAGCGGAATACGAAGATAAAATGTACCGATTACGTTTGTTATTAAGGAATAAAAAATAAAAATTCCCCAATCCTGCAACTGCGGGACGGGGTTATTTTATTTATTCTAATGTTTCACGTGAAACATTAAAAATAGGGCTTAAGGCGGCTAACGGTTTCTTGCCACAACTTTTTATCATCTTCCGGGTTAATATCGCGCCAATTTCCGCGTTCGGGATGGCAAGTAAGCTCGGCTGATACAGTACGCAGATATTGCAGTGGCGCCGGCGGATCTAATATGGCTTTAAGCAGGCCTTCCGGAGTGCTCCAGAGGAGATACTTCTTACCACAAGTCATATCGTAGTTGCATTTAAGCATTTTGAGTGAATCTAAGAAGCAGATTTGCGCGTTGGGGAAATCACGATAAATTCTGCCGCACAGGCGAATCTTGGCGGGTAAAAGGTGAAGATGGGCGTGCTGAATTGTCTGGCCAACAATGCCATGCTCAAAAACAATCGGCCTTATACTGTACTCTATCTCTGTATAGTCGCTCGCAATACTCAATATGTCGTCTATTTTGATGATCTCTTGCTCTTTCGTCGCTCCAGCGCACAATACGTGTCGCTTGGGGATAATAAGTGTATAACCGCCATCCGTTATTTGGCCAAGAGTGGCGATTAAATACCAATCTCCAGTTTCAGCAATAATGCGCTCTTCTATCTTAGTCCGGTCGCAAAAAGCACAATTATCGCCCATGCTCCCTCCTAATTTTAAGGTTCTAATCTGTTAAATCAAAGATTAACAATTAAAATTTTTCATGTCAAAAATGTTTCACGTTAAACAAAAACCGGCCCTTCGACTAGCTCAGGGACGAGTCATTTCTGCTGTTTTATAGGTCGAATTCTTGGTATTTTATGATTAAAAATTTTTCCGTCCTCTAAATCCAAAATTTAATAAAAATTTACAACTTAGTAACCGATCGGAAATTAATTGGTTAAATTTTATTTTAATGTTATGTAATACATTGAAATTAATCCGACTATTTTTTGTATAAAAATACAAATTCTGATTTGTCCCCTCGCGAGGAATCGAACCTCGATCAAGAGCTTAGAAGTCTCCTGTTCTATCCATTGAACTACGAGGGGAAAATATTTTAATAAAAATCATACAACAAATTCAGTTGAAATTCAACTTAATTTTTGATATAATATGCTAAATAACGGGGAGTAGTATAGTGGTAGTACGCGTGCTTTGGGAGCACGTAGTCCGAGTTCGATTCTCGGCTCCCCGAAAAGAAGTAACCGTGTTTTTGACTGATAAATCATTATCAGATTGGCCGAAAACAATAAGAAGGTTGCTGGAGCAGAAGAGGTGGGCTAAAATTTCCAAAACGATACGCTAACTTTATACGCGATATATAGTAAAATCTGAAAAATTATGGTTAAAATAAACGAAAAAATTTCCGATTTTAGTTTAGACGCTTTTCACGACCCAGCCTTCGCTAAAGCTTCGGCGGGCGAGGGAAAAATTAAAAAGATTAAACTTTCCGACTATAAAGGCAAGTGGCTGATTTTGTTTTTCTATCCGGCAGACTTCACCTTTGTTTGCCCGACTGAACTTGAAGAACTGACCGAAAATTATAACGAACTAAAAAAGCTGGGTGCCGAGGTTTTATCGGTCAGTACCGACACCGTTTTTGTTCATAAGGCCTGGCATGACAGCTCTCCGGCTATAAGAAAAGTGAAGTTCCCAATGGCGGCCGACCCGACCGGCAAACTTTGTCGCGAATTCGGAACTTATATTGAAGACGAGGGCCTGTCTTTAAGAGGCACATTTATTATTGATCCCGACGGAATTTTAAAAACCTGCGAGATACATGATAATAGCATCGGCCGCAGCGCCGCCGAACTTTTGCGGAAACTGCAAGCGGCTAAATTTGTCAGAGAAAATAAAGGCAATGTTTGTCCGGCGAGTTGGAAACCAGGAAAGAAAGCGCTAAAACCCGAGGGCCTGTAGTATAGTGGTAATACACCGCATTCGCATTGCGGAGACAGGGATTCGATTTCCCTCAGGTCCATAAATTCTTCATACACATAACTTTCACAACTTTGTAATTTACATCTTACCACTTATCAAACGATCGTAAATTAAGTTGTTAAATTATGAAAATATTAATGGGTGAATAAAAAATGTCCCGGAGCGAGGAGGGGTATTTCCTCCTCGCTCCGGGGACTATTACTTCTTGCCCTTTTTACTTTGCCCCGGCGTGGTGCCGGAGCCGCGCCGGTTGTGCGGCGTCCGGCTCTTGTGCCGGAACCGGGTGTAGACGGAATGGTAATACCCCCGCTTACACACCTTGCCCAGACCGAGATGAAACTCCTGGTCGGGGCAGTTCACAGGCCGATCCGTCGCAACTGCGTTGGACATTGCGTTCAACTGCTTCCTAATCTGCATTTCTCCCTCCTATTGAGGATATCTTACATCTTGTGCCTTGATTATAACAAATAACCATAATTTTGTCAATACTAATAAAAATTACTAATTAAAACTAAATAATTATGTGTATAACTTTAATTGATAAGCTTTAATTAAGCATCATATAATTGAGTTATTATCTAAATTAATTTCAATAAAAAAATCTATGGAAGAAAAATCATCATTTGTTTGGATATTCGCCATTGTTTTGGCTCTTTTAATCGGTCTTGGCGCCGGTTGGTGGTATGGCGACAAAACCGGTTACGACCGGGGCCTCAACGATGCCGCGAAAGCTTCGGCGGAGTCAACGAGCGTAAAAGTTGATACCGGCTATAAGAATCCTTTTGAGAATGTAAATTTGAACCCTTTCAAATAATATGGTCGGAAAATTATCAGTTTTTATTTTTTTATTTTTTGGCGTTATTTTATTTTCCAGCGCCGTAAACGCGCAAACAAATCCTTTTAACGTTGAATTTCCAATTTCAGATTTAGGCAATTGTGGTTCTTATGAAGAATGTAGAATTTATTGCGATGCCGAAGCGCACTTTGACGCGTGTCTTGGTTTTGCCGAAAAACAAGGCATCATATCCGCAGAGGATGCGGCAAAAGCTCGGAAAACCGGCCCCGGCGGGTGTAAAACTGAAAAAGAATGCCGCGCTTTCTGCGAAGAGCCAGGAAACCAGAATACTTGTTTGGACTTTGCCGTTTCTGAAGGTGTTATGTCTGAAGCGGAAGCGCAAAGAGCGCGCGAATTCATAAAAACAGCCGATGAATTTAGAAGTCGCGCTGAAGAATTCAAAAAAAGAGCGGAAAAAGAATTTGGGCAACGTCCAGATGTTGATAGAGTAGATCCCGGCTTTGACGAAGAAAAAGCGAGGCAAATTATAGAAACCCAGGGCGGTCCCGGCGGTTGTAAAACATTTGAAGAATGTGAAAACTTCTGCGACAACCCAAGCAACCAGGAAGCGTGTTTCGCGTTTGCCGAAGAGAATGGTCTTTTCAAAAACGCAGCTGAAGCGGAAAAAATAAAGAAAATATTGAAAGAAGGCGGGCCCGGCGGTTGTAAGGGTGAGAATGAATGCCGGAATTTCTGTGAAAACGAAGCTAATTTTGAAGTTTGCATTGCTTTTGCTGAAAAACAAGGACTTATAAAACCGGAGGAATTGGAAAAAGCCAAAAAAGGCATTCAGGCCATAAAAAGCGGAGGACCTTTGGGTTGTAAAACCAAACAAGCGTGTGAAACCATTTGTGAGAACCCGGCTAATCAAGAGACCTGTTTTAGCTGGGCAAAAAGCAATGGATTAATATCCGAAGAAGAGGCCAGGTTTATGGAAGAAGCCAATAAATTCAGACAAAAGTTTGAAGGCCGAAGGCGGGAATTTGAACAGCGCGGCGCCGAGGGCTTTGGCTCTGGCGGGAGGCCATCCAGCGGAGAATTCCCAGGGCCATCTCAATTCCCCGGCCAATCCGGACAATTTCCGGGCCAGCCGCCATCCGGTGAATTTCCTCCTGGTCAGATTCCTCCTGGGTTTGAGCACCAATTGCCCCAAGGGCAATTCCAATCACCGCAGGGGTTTGAAACCCCTCAAGGCTTTCAGCCGCCATCTGGCCAGTATCCATCACCTGAACAATACCAGCAGCAGTACCAAGAACAATATCAGCAACAATATCAGCAACAATATCAGCAACCATCTACTGAAGGAACTTTCGTCCCGCCGCCTTCTGGTGAATTTGTACCACCTCCAACTACCGAACCAATTGCTCCTCCGCCAATGGAAACAACCCAGCCGCAAACATTGCTTCAATATTCTCCATTCGGCGCGATTCTTAATTTCTTTTTTGGACGATAATTTGCGGTATTTGAAATTTTATGATATATACTAATTATAATTAGTATTAAATTCATTTTATGAAAAAAATAGGAGCTGTTACTCATTATTACGGAAATATCGGTGTCGCTATTGTTGCTTTGACCGGAAAATTGTCAAAAGGCGACAAGATTAAATTTGAGGGTGGAAAAACCGAATTTGAGCAAGTGGTTGAATCAATGCAGATAGAACACAAGGAAATTGATTCAGCGAAAAAAGGCGATATTGTTGGCGTAAAAGTTGGCGAAAAAGTCGCTGAAGGCGCAGAAGTTTCTTTAGTTGAATAAAAAATCTTTTACACTAATTAAACTCCGACTCCAAACTCAGGGAAAGTTTCGTGGTGGGCGTAGCTCAATGGCAGAGCACTCGGATGTGGCCCGAGCGGTTGGGAGTTCGAATCTCCTCGCTCACCCATTTTTTTTTATTTCATTTCTTCAAGCACTACGGTTGCTTCAACTTCTTTTCCGCCGCGCCGCAAAATTTTCAAATTCAGTTTATCTCCCACCTCGTGATCTTGAATAACATCGGAAAGAGGCAAATCTTTGGTTATTTTTTTTGCGTCAACTTCAAGAATAATATCATGTTCCAAAACCCCGGCTTTTTCGGCCGGACTACCGGGTAAAACGCCATAATCGCCCGGCGTAGCTTCCGGTACCACCATTGCGCCGTAATCAACCGACAAATTGTGACGCATTTTTAAAACCGTATCTATCAATATGTATCGCAAACCAAGAAATGGCGCGCGTATGCGGCCGTATTTTTTAATGTCGGATAAGGCCTTTTTTGCGGCATTTATCGGAATAGCGAAACCGATATTCTGAGCGCCAAAAACCACTGCCGAGTTAATGCCAATGGCCTTGCTGTCAATATCAACCAAGGGACCGCCGGAATTTCCCGGATTGATGGCGGCATCGGTTTGAATCACTCCCCGAAGTTCTTGCTGTTGGCCGTCTACACCGGCTTGGGCGGTAATATGCCGCGAAAGGCCGGAAATAATTCCGGAAGAAATAGTATTCTGAAACTGACCAAGAGCATTGCCAATGGCAATGGCCGTTTGCCCCAAATCAAGATTTGTAGAATCTCCAAGCTCAATGTATGGTAAGTTCTTACCCTCAATTTTTAAAATAGCGATATCATTTATAGGATCGCGAGCCACCACTTTGGCATGATATTTTTTTCCTTCGCTTGCGACAACAGTATAATCGGCTTTTGGGTCAACCACGACGTGCTTATTGGTTAAAACAAAGCCGTCTTCTGAAATAAAAAATCCGGAACCGCCGCCGATTTTTATCCGTCCGTGTTCATCAAACATTTCCGGCGGGATTTGTTTGTATAATTCGGCCGGATTAAAACCGAACG
>CAZKLP010000012.1:0-17613 GCA_964553885.1 uncultured Candidatus Saccharibacteria bacterium | reverse complement strand
ACTCGTCAACAACAATTTTAATTTGAAAAAACTTAACTTCCCCGGTTTTGGGGTTAAATTGGGCCTTGATAATCTGGCCTTTTTCTCCATATTCTTTTTTATAAGCCGCGGCTAAAGCCATTTCAATAGTTTCAAGGACTTTCTCCTGCGAGATGCCCTTTTCTTCCGAAATTTGGCTTAGCGCCGAAGCAAATTGTTTTAAATCCATACAATACTAATTACTAATTCTTACTAACTAATATACCAATTCGTAAATTCGTAATAAATTCGTAATTGGTACTCGTTAATTAAAAGTCCGCGCTCCGGCGGACCAAAAAATCATAACTCCGACATGGAGTCGGAGCTCCGACCAAAAGCGTCGGAGCTGAACTGACTTTGGTATTCTACTCCCTTTTGTTTTAATTGTCAATGAATTTATTTGCTGGGGCAAGGACCGGTTTTAACTTCGTGTTTAGGTATAAACTTTCTTAAATATCTTTTTTGCGCGTCAGTAAATCTCATTATTAGGGCGTGCTCCAATTGATAAATCCTTCTATGAAAAACACATGGCATTATTTCATGAAAAATCTCATGAATTAAAGCCGGAACCATACTTAATCTGGTGGGGTGTTTGCATTTTGAAGCGCTTAAATAAATTTCTTTGGTAGCCGGATAATAAAGACCATAAAGAGCTTCACGCTTCTTTTTGGGATCTTTCTCGTCCGGGTTGGTTAAGATCTTCTTCTTTTTTATTGATAAAATTCGATAATGAATAGCGTCAATTATCATTTTAAAAAGGAGATCAACTAACCGATCGCCGCTAAGCGGCGGCCCTTTTCCGTTTTTTCTTTTCTTCGTCATTTCCCGCCCCTTGGTAAAGAACAAAAACAATTTCAATTAATTTACCTAATTTTTTAGAAATTGTCAAAAACCCCAAACCCCGCAGCTGCGGGGGTTATTTTTATTGTTTATGCGCGGGAGAGGAGTCGAACCTCCACGCCTTTCGGCACTACCACCTCAAGGTAGCGTGTATGCCATTTCACCACCCGCGCGCATATTAAAATTACTGCGCTGGAATTTCCTCGGCAATCGGCGCCGTTTCTTCCTTAACTGGATCGGGCGCGACAACTTCCGCCAATTCTTTTTGTTTCATTTTAGATTTTTTGCCAATGCGGCCACGCAAATAATAAAGCTTGGCTCGACGCACTTTCGCTTGCGACAAAACCTCAATTTTTTCAATTGTCGGCGCGTGAAAAGGAAAAATGCGCTCAACGCCGATGTCGCTCGAAATCTTGCGAACGGTAAACGTGCCCGTTTTTCCCCACCCATGTTTAACAGCAATAACAACGCCTTCAAACGCCTGAAGCCGTTCCTTGTCGCCTTCCTTGATTTTTTGCCAGACCCTGATTTTCATTCCCGATCTGATCGGCGGAATATTGGCTTTTAAATTATTTTGATTGAATGACGTGATATCCATATTCGTTATTCGTTGATATATTGACTTATTTTTCTAATTTGGTCAACACTCGCTCCAAATCTTCCGGCAAGTCGGTTTCAAGAGCTAATTTTTTACCGCTCGGCAAACTGAAGCTTAAATAATAAGCATGAAGAAATTGTCTCCCTACGGGAGATCTACCGAAGGGAGACCGCTTTCCATAAACCTTATCGCCAACAACCGGATGGCCCAGTGACGCCATATGAACCCTTATCTGATGCATCCTTCCGGTTTTGGGACTTACCTCAACTAAAGAAAAATCTTTGAATTTTTTAACCACTTTATATTCTGTCACCGCTAATTTTCCCGCGAGCGCGTTTTTCCCCGGTCTAACAACTATTCTTTTTCGAAATTCTTTCGGCGACCTCACAAGTTCAGATTCAATTTTCCCGCTTTCCGATTTCGGACGGCCCCAAACTAAAGCAAGATATTTTTTAATAACCTGGCCATCCTGCCATTCTTTTTTTAAAAATTCAAATGTCTTTTGATTTTTGACAACAACCAAAATTCCTGAAGTGTCTTTATCTAAACGATGAACGATTCCGGGACGTAATTGGATCGCTTGCCCGTCCGTAGCCGAAGGCGAAGGAGGGTCGCCAACGTTTTTTATTTCCGGATAACGCGCTATTAAGGCATTGGCAAGTGTCCCATTTGGTTCGTTTATGGATGGGTGAACCGAAATTCCCGCTTGTTTATTTAAAACAATAACATCTTTGTCTTCATAAACAATATTAAGCGGAATCTTAAAATCCGGTTCTAATTTTACCTCTTTGTTCATAATGGGCGCAGAAGGGATCGAACCTTCGATCTTTACAATGTCAATGTAACGCTTTACCACTAAGCTATGCGCCCCTTCTACCAAGCCGACGTTACAGTCGGCTCTCCGACTTTACGTCAGGGCTGAGCTAACCGCCCATGGTAGGACACTCCCGGTTAAGTGTCCAAAATATACAAGGATTATAGGGCTTTTTAAATGATCTTACCAGTCGGTTCTTTTACAGTAATAGAATTATTAAGAATGTTGCAATCAATAATTTTTTGTTCAAAATAATCCGCTTGGTTATCTTTTTTCTAAATATTGTCGAAATGGATGAGTTACCAAATACATCATTGTTCCGCCGGGTTTTAAAACTCTAAATATTTCTTTGAAAATCGGCTTCATATCTGTGGAAGTCATAATCGCATACTTAGAAAGAACTATATCAAAAAAGTGATTTTGGAATGGGATTTTTTCAAAAAATCCTAATTGTATGTTTTCGTCAGGTAATCTTTTTTTCGCAATTTCTATTAATTCTTCGGAGGCATCTAAGCCATATATTTCTGCGCCTAATTTTTTGTAATGAACTAAATCCAAGCCATCGCCACACCCTAAGTCTAGTAACTTCATCCTCGGTTTTACAAAATCGAGGTGATCGTAAAATATTTTTCTGTTATCGCGATTGCTATTTTCTCCAACATCGTGAACATCAGAAAATTTTTTAGCAAATTTATTATATTGTTTAGATAAATCCATATAGTCAACCGTAGATTAAATAATGTTTCCTTTTGGGTACTTGATGTTTTATCCGATAAAATTTTTATATGGTGGGCATGGATGGATTCGAACCATCGACCCCGGCTTTATAAGAGCCGTGCTCTAACCACTGAGCTACATGCCCGTTAACATACCATAATTTACAACAAAAATCCTCCGATGTCCATCGGAGGATTTTTGTAAAGTAAAAGTGTAAATTTTCCAGCGATCGCTTGCAAAGTGACATTTTATATTTACGCCCCAACCATAATCGCTTCAAATTCATCGCGTTCTATGGTTTCTTTTTCAATCAGGCGCCGAGCGATTTCATTTAATTTTTTCCGGCGCTCGCTGATGATTTTTTTCGCCGCGTTATAAGCGGAAAAAAGAAAATTTTTAACTTCTCCGTCAATAAGCTGGGCCATTGATTCGGAATAGTTTTTTTCCACTCCCAATTCCCGGCCCAAAAATACCATTTCGTCTTTTTCGCCAAACGCTATCGGCCCGAATTTGTCCGACATGCCGTATTCGGTTACCAGCCGTCTTGCCAAAGCCGTCGCTTTTTTCAAATCATCGGCCGCTCCGGTGGTTAATTCTTTAAAAACCAATTTTTCGGCCGCGTAACCGCCCATTAACACCGCGAGATCGGCTAAAAACTGGCCTTTGCTGTGAAGATGCCTGTCTTCAATCGGCAGTTTCATTGTATAGCCGGCCGCCCGGCCGCGCGAAACGATAGATATTTTATGAACCGGATCGGCGTGAGGAGTTACGCCGGCAACCAAAGCGTGTCCGGCTTCGTGATATGCGGCGATTTCTTTTTCTTTTTTGGAAAGAATGTGGCTTCTTTTTTCAGGGCCCAAGAGAACCTTTTCTATAGAATGATAAAGCGTTTCCTGTTCAATCAATTTTCTATTTTGGCGCGCCGTTAAAATAGCCGCTTCATTTATGACATTTGCCAAATCGGCGCCGGAAAACCCCGGCGTGCGCTCGGCCACTCTTCTTAAATCAACACTTTTATCAAGAGGTTTATTAATAGCATGAATTTTTAAAATGGACTCGCGATCGTTGATGTCGGGAATATCAATGACAATCTGACGGTCAAAACGGCCGGGCCGCAATAAAGCCGGATCTAAAATGTCGGGCCGGTTGGTGGCCGCCACGACGATAATATTGGTATCGCGGTCAAAACCGTCCATTTCCACTAAAATCTGGTTTAGAGTTTGTTCTCTTTCATCATGGCCACCGCCAAGTCCGGCGCCGCGCTGGCGGCCGACGGCGTCAATTTCGTCTATAAAAACAATTGATGGCGCGAATTTTTTCGCCATATTAAACAAATCGCGAACCCGGGAAGCGCCGACGCCGACAAACATTTCAACAAATTCCGAACCGGAAATGTAGAAAAAAGGCACGCCGGCTTCTCCGGCAACGGCACGGGCGAGCAAGGTTTTTCCAGTGCCGGGCGCGCCGACTAAAAGTACGCCGCGCGGAATACGCGCTCCCATATCCAAAAACTTCTTCGGGTTTTTCAAAAAATCAACAACTTCAATAAGTTCTTCTTTGGCTTCAATTGATCCGGCAATGTCAGAAAACATAATTTTTTTCCGTCCGTCAAAAGGCCCGGAAAGTTTGGCTTGCGATTTTCCAAACGAAAATGCTCCCATATTTGCGCGGCTTGCTTGCCGCATCATATACCAAATTAAAAAACCTACTAAAAGAAAAGGTAGAAGTAGAGGTAAAACCGTGCCCACCCAGAAATTAAATCCGACGCTTTGTAGAACTTCGATTTCAATGGCGCCGAGTTTATCGCTAAGAACGCCATAATTTTTAAGCGTTTCGGTAAGCGAACTTTCAACTTCTTTTTTCGCCGAATATTTATTGTTATCTTTTAAAGATATCTCTAAATCATCATTATTAATGACAATTTTCGAGACCTCTCCGCTATTAATTTTAGAAACCAGTTCTGATAAAGTGATAACTTTTGGTTTTTCAAAAGCCGAGTTGAGATAGGCAAAAATCAGCGCGATTAAAAACAGCGCGCCAAGCGCGATAAATATTTGACTGGTGAATTTTTTGTAATTAAATTTAATTACTTTCATTTATTTTAACTTTTAAACGCTAAAATCAGTACTGGGATAATTTATCATAGATTTTATAATTTTGCAAATTTTACCAATCTCACATATTCCTATATAAAATTTAACACATTATCAGCCGATCGGAAATTAAGTGGTTAAATTTAGATTATGTCTAAGGATAAGGCGTGTAAAAATTTAAAAAAAGGCAACATAAAACCCCGGCGCGAAATGACGCCGGGGGCGAGCGAAAAACTAATCCAATCGGATGTTCTCGCCGTTGAAACCTCCGGAAACAGCAATAGCCGGGTGGCGCTCTTTGATTTTGCTCTTCAGACCTTCAAAAGCCGACCGGACGGCATGAGTAACTATGACCTGCCACGGCTGAATTTCGGATATCCAGTCGGCTAGCTCTTTCCCCGAGGCGTGCGACGAGAGATGAAACCTCTCCACTTCGCAGTAAATCGGAAACTGTTTCCGGTTAATCTGAAACTGATCACCGCGCTCAAGCTCCAAGAGTTTCCGACCGCCGGTACCTTCGGCCTGATAACCGGGAAGAAGCACCGCGCTTTTGTAGTCGGGAAGAATGTGGGGAGCGTAAAACATCACGAGGCCTCCCTCAAACATTCCGTGGGAAGAAACAATAACAGCCGGGCCGCCTTCAAGAATTTTCTGGCGGTAAACGCGGGCTTTCTCCGGATCTTCGGGTATGGCGACTAAGTTTTTGGGGAAAACCAGGCCGTCATCATTCGAACTCCATTCTCTTGAGCCGTTGATAATTCCGGCCGCCGTCCGAATCATCCCGTCAATATGAACCGGAATATCAACTCCGGCATTGGCCAAACCATTAGCCAGAATAATTCCAATATTCGGTCCGGTAATACTAAAAGACGGGATTAGAACTTTGCCGTCCTGACTAAGAATTCTGATAACTCGATTAACAAACCGTTTCTTTTCCTCGGCGCGGTTCGGCAAGTTTCTATCGCCGTAAGTCCCTTCGGTAATCAGGACCTCCGGAGAAAAGATATCGTTGATAATTTCCGCCCCTTTTATCGTGGGCTGATCGTGAAAGCTGATGTCGCCGGAGTGAATGATTCTAAAACCCTTTGGTGAAATGATGTGAATGGAAGCCGCCCCATTGATGTGGCCGGCCGGCCAAAAACGAATTTTCCAGCCCGACCAAGGCGAAAACCACTCCGAATTATGAATTAACCGGAATCTCTTTAAACTCAAAGCGTTTACGATGTCGGAAGCGGAAAAATATGTTTCAACTTTTTCTCCCCGTTCCAACTTATGAAACATTACTTTATGAGAATCCCATAAAAGCATTCTGGCAAAGCGCCAGGTAACCTTGGTGCTGTAAATCGGCGTGTCGGGATGCTTCTTTGTAAAAAGAGGCAGCATGCCAATATGGTCAAGATGGCCATGGGTAATAAGTAATAAATCAATATGGCCTTCGACGATCGGCGGCGGCAAAACTTTTCCGCCTTTTTGTACCGCCCCGCAATCAATAGCAATTCTTTTGCCTTCAACCTCAACTAAATAATGAGACCCGCTAATTGGGATCCCTCCGCTAAGCGCTTTGAAGTTCACCGAAAACCCTCCTTTTTCTTTTCTCTTTCGGTTTAGGTTTTAAAGTTTAATTAAAATTTTAAAAAGAGCTAATAAATGACATCTACATAATATAGAGTTTCCACTTGGAAGCTCCGCTTCCAAGTAAAGTAAATAACATTTATTAGATTTTTTTAAAAATTAAAAAAAAGAGCGGAGGGGCGGCGAGACCTTGAAGGTCTCGCCGCCCAACCGCCTGCCTCTGCCTACCGCTTACCGCCGGCCGCGGTTCTGGCGCCAGTCGGCGCGCTGCCGGCGGGTGCCGACGCCACCGAAGACCCTGGCGGCCGCCGCCTTGATCTGGTCACCGAGGGCAACCTGCCCCTCGGTTGACTTCTTCATGGCGCCGAGCTTTCGCTGGGCGCCGCTGAAGGTGTAGAAAGTGACCTTGGTCTCGGTCTCGCGACCGAGCTGCCAGCCGGCTTCGCGGCAGTCAGGGCAGTAGGGCACTCCGCTGGCCGCCACCTTGTTTTCCTCGTCGCCGGGGACGACAAGGAAATTGCCGACCTCGACGAACACGGCACCCTGAGGGTGCTTCATCCTCACCAGCTCGCCCGCGTCGTCGCGGGTGAGTCGGAAGCGGATGGTGGGCTGGAACGGCTCGCTCGAGCCGCGGTGCACCGGCGACCCGCAGGCCACCGGCTTGCTGTCCGGGTCGTCGCGCTCGCTCACAAGCTCGGCGACCTTCGCCTTTTCCGCGGCCAGCTCGGCCGCGTAGGTGTCCAACATCCCCGTGGTCAGGTCCACGTTGTCCTTGATCTCCGCAGTGAACCGCTGCCGGAGGCCATGGACCGTGAGCTTGCCACGCCATTTGCCCGAGTCCCACTCCTTCTGGGCCTCGTCGCCGAGAGGCAGCCGGCCGCTGTTGCTGGCCACCGACTTGGACTCGGCCTCGAACTTGGCCACGATCTGAGGGATGGCGTCCCCCAGCTCAGCCACCGTGACGGTGGCCGGCTTGCGAGGAGCGAAGTACTCCGCGGCCAGCTTCACCCCCAGATTGACGTTGCCGCCAACCTTCGGAGTGAGCTTGATCCGCATGAGGTCAAAGACCTCTGCGGAGAATTTCTTCTCTACATCAGACTTCAGAACCACGTGCTTGGGCTTACCGGCCATGATGGCCCTCCATTGCCCCGTTGCGGGGACTTGTCTTGTTAGGTTCTTACTCTTGAGGGCCATTATTGGCCTCTTGAGCTAAACTCCTGTTTAGGAACTATTGGCTACAATATATCAAAGTATTAAAAACTTGTCAACAGATTGACATATTGATGAAAAAAATGTATATTTACAGTAATCCGAGTTTTCGGACCGTGTCCGCCGGAGCCGAGCTTCAGCGAGGCGAAGGCGGAGAAACTTCTTTGACAAAACAATCCCGACGTAAAGTCGGGACCCCGACAAAAGCGTCGGGGCAAACAGACAAGAGGAAAACATGGAGCCGTTGCCTAAAATAACATCCTGTTTCGGAGTAATTATTGAAAATAACCAAATTCCGCTAAGAATTTATTTGATTCATAATACCGCCGACCCCTTAGAGCCAAACGGCGAGGAAGGCAAGCCGGACGGCTGGGGACTTCCCGGCGGCGGCAGTTTGGATGGTGAAAAACCGGATGAAACGGTTCGCCGCGAAGTTTTGGGCGAAGCCGGTTTGCTTACTGAAATTGCGACGCGAGGAAAAAATTCCGAATTCGGAGAAATTCTTTTTGAAGCCAAGCCGTTTGTCAATAACGATATTTATATATTCTTTCTTAAAAGAATTAACGATGAGAGCCTTAGAAATAAAGGGTTTAGAAGTATTGAAGAGACGAATGAAACTAGAAGGGTGATGCTGGCGGATTTGGGAAGCATTTTAAAAATGCCCTTGGCTATTAAAATTACCCAACGGGAAGATGGCGCAACGGAAAAAACTAAAAATCCTGAAGGGATATATTTTTCCACGAGAAATAGAATTTTCGGAGTACTGGAGTATTTAGGTTACAACTTTTACGAACTTATTCCCGATTTTGACAAGCTCTTCCCGGAAATCAAGCGGGAAGAAGTCGGAAATTACGTTTACAATCTTCTTGCCGATACGGTCAGAAAAAAGAATGAGCTTTACGAGTGCCGGGCACAGCGGCTGCGGCCGGACGATGAAGAGCTTTTGGAAAGATACGCAGAATGGGCTGTCGTAAGGCAGGGAGGATAACAATGGAAAAGCAAAAATTTGTCAGATTGTTTGGTCGCTGTGAAATCCACTTTACCGCTTGCGCCGTTACTAAAAATGCAGATACCGGCTTTTTATTGGGACAGAATAAACTGACTGATTATTTTGTAAAGCCGAATCAGTTTTGGCACAGAGACCGTAACCACGAAAGAGCATTGCTTAAAGTTTATAAAAGAGATTTAGAAGCTGATTCAACTTATTGGGACTCCGTTGTACAGACTGTAGAAATTTTTATGCCCTTTTTAGGCCTTGATTCAAGCGATGGCTGGGGAGAGTTGCAGTTTCTGATTAAGGCGCCGGCCTTAGTGAAACTGGCCCGGCACCGCTGTTTTGACACCAGAGTCAACCAATGGGTGGAAGAAACTAAACTGATTCAGCCAAAAACCGATTTAGAAACTCACGCTTATCTGGCTCTGCGGTTTTACCATCAAAGTTATCTGCCGCCGGTTCCCGGCGATTGGCGCTTTGAGCCGGTATATGTGTCCGTGATGAGCCAAATGAGTTTTATGTTCTACAGAATTGATGTTTTATGGGAGAGGGAAGAAGTAAAAATTACAGTAACCATGTTAGACAAAAATTCGCCGGAAATCCCAAAACACTTGAAGTAAAAATTTGCTTGCCCCGTCCCGCTTTGCGGGATTTGGGGCTTTTTTTATGTTTTAAAAATATAAAAGGTAAAAAAACTTTCCTAATCCTATCCTATAGATTTAAAATCTAACAACTTAAGAACCGATCGGAAATTAAGTTGTTAGATTTTTAGATTTATTTATTACTATTATTACTAAAATAATTACTAAATTTAAATATTTAATTTTTCTTCTTTTAAAACCCCCAGGCTCATCCGGTGTTCTTCCGGAACAAACGCCAAAATTTTAAATTGATAGCGATCGCCGGGCTTAAGCTCATTTTTCATTTTTTCTTCAAAGCCAAATTCTGAAATATGGCAAAGGCTCTGTAATGTTTCGCCGTTTTTACCGCAGGCCACTTCAACAAAAGCGCCGAAAGAATTAAATTTTTTAACCAAACCTTCAATAATCATTCCTTTCTGAAGAAGCTCCGAAGCCGTTTTCCATGGATCAACTTTAAGCCGTTTTAAAGACAGGGAAATCCGGTCGCTCGCGATATCAATAATTTGGGCCAACACTTCGTCTCCAACTTTAACCAAATCGGCCGGATTTTCCACAAGTTGCCAATCAAGTTCGGAAATGTGAATCAACCCTTCAAGCGTTTCTTCTTCCATAGGCCATTTTATAAAAACGCCCCAATCCACTACGCCGGAAACAAAACCGTTCACCACATCCCCGACTTTGTAGCGCTCAATAGCGCGCTTCAAATGTTCTTCTTCGGCGGCTTTTTCCGAAACAATCAATTTATCTTCTTTAGGGTCAAAATCTAAAACTCTTACTTTAAACTCGGCTCCGGTAAACTTGGAGAGCTCTTCTAAGATTTTATTTTTATCTCCGCCTTCCACGCGCGGATAGTGTTCGCTCGCGAGCTGGCTAACGGGAAGAAAACCGGCAATGCCGGAAATTTCAACAATTAACCCGCCGCGGTTAACATTTAAAATTTTAGTCGTTATGACCTGGTTGGTTCTTTTAAGTTCTCTTATTAAATCCCACGATTTCTGCTCTTTTGCTTCGGCCAAAGAAAGTTCCCGAAAGCCCTCTTCGTTTTCAACTTCTACAATTTTGGCAAAAACAGAAGCGCCGATTTTCAAATTTTTTATTATATCGGCGGCGTTGATAAACTCTATGCCATAAACAATTCCGATGCCCCAGATGCCCAAGTCAATATATAAGTTTCTGGCGCTTTTTTTCATTACCCGGCCCTCAACCACTTCACCGGCTTTGGGCAAATCAAAGACCTTGGGCATTTTAAGCGCCAAATTTTGCATTATGTTTTCCGCCGTATTCATACCCTGGAAAGGATATCATGGATTATTTCCTTGTCAACTATTGAAAGAAACAAAAAAAATTGATACTATTTTCTGGTATGACAATATCTTGGTACGGAGAAGCGTGTTTTCTCCTTGAAAGCGGCGGGACGAGAGTTTTAATTGAACCGCCTAGCAAAGAATCAGGACTGAATCCGCCTCGCTTAAAAAGCGATATTTTAATTTACTCAAAATCCCGCGGAGAAAGACGGGAAGATAGCGACACTTTCATAATCGACGGCCCAGGAGAATACGAAGTAAAAAACATCAACATTTCCGGCATCGGAGACGATGAAAGTATTATATACAACATAGAAATAGACAACATAAAAGCGGTACATTTTGGATTTTTAAAAAAAGAACCAAATAATGAAAAACTGGAATTAATAGGCAGTCCGGACATTGTTTTCGCGCCGGTCGGCGGACTGAAAGACGAATTATTCGACGCCGAAGCGGCGATGAAATTAATCAATAAAATGGAGCCCAAAATCGCCATTCCCATGCTTTACGATATTAAGGGATTAAAAACCAAGCGAGCGCCGCTTTCGGTATTTCTTAAAGAAAGCGAGGCCAAAGAATCACCAATTTCGAAACTTACCATAAAGAAAAAGGATTTAATTGAAGAAGAAACAAAAATAGTAATCTTAGAAAAAGTGTAATGAAAATGCAAAATAGCAAAAATAAAATTCTAGGCGGGGGCGAGCCAAATTTGCTTCGCAAATTTGGGGCTAAGGAATTTTATTTTTGCTATTTTGCATTTGAATTTCAAAATGACTAATTTTCTAAAAAATATCCAAAATAAGCCGGAGCCGGTAAAACGGCTGATAATGTGGTTTGGCGTTTTTACGGTGATGGCCGCTATTTTTATGTTTTGGATTTTAACTTTTCCGTCGCAAATTCCCGCGGCGGAAAATAGTGAAGCTACCGCTAATTTGAGCAAGAAACTGCCCGGCGTTTGGCAATCATTAAATGAACAGGTAAATAATTTGAAAGGCTTATGGCAGAAGTAGGATATATAAAATTGAGAGAAATCAGCCGCGAAATGGAAGAATCATATCTTAGTTACGCCATGTCGGTTATTGTTTCGCGCGCCCTGCCCGATGTTCGCGACGGATTAAAGCCGGTTCACCGCCGGATTCTTTACGCCATGCACGATTTGGGTCTTAGCCATCAGGCAAAATTCAGAAAATCGGCGCTTGTTGTGGGCGAAGTGCTTGGCAAATACCACCCCCATGGCGATATTTCAGTTTACGACGCTCTAGCCCGTTTGGCACAAAATTTTTCTCTAAGATATCCATTAATTAATGGTCAAGGAAATTTTGGTAGTATTGACGGCGACAGCCCGGCTGCCATGCGTTACACGGAGGCGCGACTCACTTCCTTGGCAGAAGAAATTTTAAAAGATATCGATAAAGATACAGTTGATTTTATTGATAATTATGATTCCACTAGAAAAGAACCGAAAATTCTTCCGGCTGCCGTGCCACAACTACTTCTAAACGGCACGGTCGGCATCGCCGTTGGAATGGCAACTAATATTCCGCCGCATAATTTAAGCGAAGTTATTGATGCTTTCACTCACTTAATAAAACATCCCCGCGCTTCGGCAGAAGATCTTTTAGAATTTGTAAAAGGCCCTGATTTTCCGACTGGCGGAATAATTTACTCTAAAAAAGATATCGCCGCCGCTTACGCCACCGGCCGAGGCCCGATAATCACCCGCGGCGTAGCTGAAATAGTGGAAGATAAAAAAAATCGCCAAGAAATTATTATCACCGAAATCCCCTACCAGGTTAATAAATCAACGCTTCTTGAAAAAATTGCCGAATTGGCAAGCGATAAAAGAATTGAAGGTATCCGCGATTTGAGAGATGAGTCGGACAAAGATGGAATGAGAATTGTTATTGAACTGAAAGGCGATGCCGCGCCACAAAAGGTTTTAAACAATCTTTATAAACACACCGACCTTCAAAAAACTTTCCATCTCAATTTACTGGCTTTGGTTGACGGCATCCAGCCGCAAGTACTTTCTCTTAAAGCGGCGTTGGAATATTTCTTAAAGCATCGCGAAGAAATAATAACACGACGGACAAAATTTGAACTCGTAAAAGCGCAGGAACGCGCCCACATTTTGGAAGGGCTCAAAAAAGCGCTTGACCGTATTGATGAAATTATAAAAACAATCAAGAAATCCCAAGACCGTGAAGATGCTTTAAAAAATTTAGTCGCTAAATTCAAACTGACCGAAATTCAAGCAAACGCGATTTTGGACATGAAGCTTGCGACACTCGCTAACCTCGAAAGAAAAAGAATTGAAGACGAGCTTTTGGAAAAAAAGAAGTTAATCAAAGAATTGGGTATCATTTTAAAAAACAGAGAAATGGTCTTGGAAATCATCGGAAAAGAACTCGTGGCGATAAAAGAAAAATATGGAGACAAACGCCGCACCAAAGTTATCGCAAATTCTTTGGGCGAGTTTAAAGAAGAAGATTTAGTACCCCTTGAAGAAGCCGTCGTGGTTTTGACCGAATCCGGCTATGTTAAAAGGATGAATCCAATGCTTGTCCGCGCCCAACACCGCGGCGGCAAAGGAATGACCGGAATGTCGACCAGAGAAGAAGACGCCGTAACCCATTTTGTTTCCACCGGAACGCATGATAACGCCTTGTTTTTCACAAACACCGGACGCGTTTTTCAGACAAAGGTCTGGGAAATTCCTGAGGCCAGCCGCCAGTCGCGCGGCAAAGCGATTGTTAATTTTTTGGCGCTTGGCGCGAATGAAAGAGTGCAAGCGATTTTAACCTATAATGAAAAACAACTTAAGGAAAAAAACACCTCCGCCAAAGGCGGATCCGCTTCTGGCGGAGAAAAATACTTTGTGATGGCGACAAAGAACGGCTTGGTGAAGAAAACGCCGATTGCCGATTTTGGTTCAGTCCGCCATTCGGGACTTATTGCGATTAAATTAAAGAAAGGAGATTCTTTGAAGTGGGTCAAAGAGTCGTCGGGCGAAGATCAGATAATTTTTGTAACCTCACAGGGACAAGCGATAAGATTTTCTGAAAAAGACGCGCGGCCCTTGGGACGCGCCACCGCCGGAATGCATGGCATCCGGCTACGCGCCGACGATGAAGTTATCGCTATGGACGTCATCAGCGCCGCGGCGGCAAAAGACCAAAATACGAAATTTTTGGTCATTATGGAAAACGGCTTCGGTAAGAAAACATTTATTAAATTCTATAAAAAACAAAATCGGGCCGGTTCCGGCGTCAAAACCGCCAAAGTCACTCCGAAAACGGGCAAAATCGTTTCGGCATTTGTCCTTACGCCGGATGTAAAAGAAATGATCGCCATTTCTAAAAAAGGCGTAGTCATCCGCACCGATATTGAATCTATTTCCACCGTTTCACGTGTTACCCAGGGCGTGCGCATCATGCGTGTTGAACCCGGCGACAAGGTGGTTTCCGCAACATTGCTTTAAATAAAAATAACCGTTATATAAAATAAAAATTGCAGGTTTTCAACCGATCGGAAACAAACCTGCAATCTATTTGTTAAATTGCCGTTTTAAGGTAAAATATGATTTATGATTCTTCCAAAAGAAGTTAGAGAAACGATAAAAACGCTAAATGACGCGGGGTTTGAGGCATATGCCGTAGGCGGATGCGTCCGCGATTTTATTTTAAGCCGGGAACCGTATGACTGGGATATCACAACAAACGCCAAGCCAGAACAAATCCAGAAAATTTTTAGCCATAGCGTTTATGAAAACGATTTTGGCACTGTGGCGATAAACACGGAAAGCTCCGATCCTAAACTTAAAATAATAGAAATAACCACTTACCGCGTTGAAGAAAAATATACCGATAAAAGGCATCCCGATATTGTTAAATTTACAAAAAAACTTGAAGATGACTTGTCGCGCCGCGACTTCACTGTGAATGCCATCGCATACGACGGAAAAAAATTCATTGACCCTTATGGCGGGCAAAAAGATATCGCTGCTAAAATCATTAAAACCGTTGGAAATCCTGATGAGCGTTTTAATGAAGATGCTTTGCGTCTTATGCGTGCGGTTCGTTTCGCGGTTCAGCTTGGATTTAACATTGAAGAAAAAACTGCCAAAGCGATAGGGAAAAATTCCGGCGACCTCATTGCCATTTCAAAAGAAAGAGTGCGCGACGAGTTTTCAAAAATTATAATGTCAAAAAACGCCAAGGCGGGAATTGAAATTTTAAGTAAATTCGGACTGTTAAAACACGTCGCGCCGGAAATTGAAGAAGGCATTGGTGTTGGGCAGAACAAACATCACATTTATACCGTTTGGGAACATAACATCCGCGCCCTTGACTGGGCCGCCACTCACGGCTATAAACTGGAAAATCGCATCGCTTCGCTTTTGCACGATATCGGAAAACCCAGGGCTAAACATGGAGAAGGACCCGATTCCACTTTTTACAATCACGAAGTTATTGGTGCCAAGATGGCGGCAAAAATTTTGGAACAGCTTAAATTTCCCAAAAAATTCATAGAAAAAGTCGTGCTTTTGGTGCGTTATCATTTGTTTTACTACAATGTTGAGGAGGTAACCGAAAATTCGGTGCGGCGTCTCGTGAGAAACGTCGGTCCGGAAAATATGGATGATCTCTTGGAGGTGCGAATCGCCGATCGAAAGGGTTCTGGCGTCCCCAAAGCCGAACCGTACAAACTGCGCCACCTGCGGGCGATTATTGAAAAGGTTTCCCACGACCCTATTTCCGTTAAAATGTTAAAAATCAACGGCGATGTTCTTATGAAAGAATTAAAAATTGAACCCGGGCCGAAAATAGGTTACCTATTAAACATTCTGCTTGACGAAGTTTTAGATGAGCCGAAGAAAAATATCGAAAAACATTTGATGGAGCGCACCGTAGAATTAAATAAACGGCAACTTGCCGAACTTGAAAAAATATATAAAATAGCTCAAGCTAAGACACGGGAAGCAGCTGAAGAGAGTTTTAGATCTATAAAGAAAAAGTATTATGTAAAATAGAAATATCCCGCCGTCGCGGTCTTTTACGGGCTTTGCCCGCCGAAGCCCACTATAGCGGACGAAGGCGGGGTGTAGTATATCGGCAGTACGCACGCTTCGGGTGTGTGAAGGCTGGGTTCGATTCCCAGCACCCCGACCAGTTGAATTTTTATCAAATTTAAGTTATAATAGGATAGAAAAAATGAACTCCGAGCAAATATACGAAAATGGAGCGGCAAAAGACGAAGAAATTTTAACGGCTTCCTTAAATAAGCCGGCGCTTTTTAAAATTTTGGTTGACCGCTATGAGGAGGCCTTTGTAAGAAAAGCTGCGGGCATTTTAAGAAATAGAGAAGAAGCCGAAGATATCGTTCAGGAAACATTCGTTAAAATTTATCTTCACGGTAAAAAATTCAAAAAACTTCAAAGTATTGAATTCAAAAGTTGGGCTTATAAAATTTTGATTAATACGGCCATCAGCCGTTATCGAAAGGTAAGCAAAAAATGGCAAGCGGAATCCGCCGATCCGCTTGATCTGGAACTTGCGAGCGAGAAAAACCTGTCAACCGAAGACATTGTCTTAGAAAGTGAGACAAAATCCGTTACTGCCGATTTAATATCCCGCCTCCCGAAACCTTTAGCCCGCCTTGTTTCGTTGTACTATATTGAGGACAAGCCATATAAGGCAATAGCCGAGCAAGAATCGCTCACTATTCCGGCATTAAAAATGAAGCTATTTAGAGCTAAAAAAATACTTAAGGATTTAACAAAAAACGACAAAAATCATGGTTAATTTAAAGACAAAAATAATGAGAAAAGTGTACTTAATTTGGTTTGGCAGAAAAGTTTTGCCGTATATTGCCATTGAAATCGCGGCTTTTGCCGGATTCACTTATTTTTTAGGCGAACAAGTTTACATGGCGAAGGTTATAGAATACGCGACATCTGTTTTGTCTAACAACATGTCTCACCCGGCAATTTTTGCGTCTTTTGCAGTTGACTTATTCTTAAGGACCCGTCTTGGCGTACAGTTGTCAATTCTTGGCGCCATAGCGATGATTTTTTTCCTATTCCGCAATATAATCAGTTCCGCGGTTCAGCTTGCTTTAGCAAGGAGCGAAACCGAATTCAATAATAAAACGTTTTAAACACATAAAGGTCGTTTTATAAATACTAAAAAATACCAAAACCCCGCTAACGCGGGGTTTTGGTTGCGCTAACATTAGAAAATTTACTTGTACGCAAAGTTATCCTATAGGTAACTTTTGCGTACATTGAAATACAAGATAAAATTAGATAGAATTTATTATTAAACCAAGTGCGGGTGTAGCACAATGGTAGTGCGCTTGCCTTCCAAGCAAGATACACGGGTCCGATTCCCGTCACCCGCTCCAAGATTGTACTTTCGTCTTTTTGACCGACGAACCGGAAAGTCTAATCTTGGAGTATCTTTACGACTCCACTCGAACCTATTTTATGCGAAATCTCTGACTAAATAAAGCCGCCCCGCCACCGCGAGCTGATGCTCGCCACACCACACCTGACATTTTTCAGCTTGTTTTTTGTCGTTATAATGAAAACCGCACTCCTCGCATTGGTATAACTCTTTTTCGTTTTGTTTTATTACCCTAACCATAATTATATCTTTGATATAATCTACGTTCGTTCGGAAATGAAAATGTTAATTTTCATTTCGCTCACTCACTTGATTATAAATAATCAAGCAATCGTTCGTAGTTAATGAAATCTAACCATTGATAAAAGTACGCGATCCACACGCCGAGCTTGTTCGTGAAGAGAAG
>CAZKLP010000011.1:0-24416 GCA_964553885.1 uncultured Candidatus Saccharibacteria bacterium | reverse complement strand
GCAAGGCAGAGCTCTGCAAAAGCTCTATACGGGAGTTCGATTCTCCCCGAGGCCTTTAGCTGGAATAAAAAATTAATCTAAGGGCGAGTGGCGAAATCGGTACACGCACAACACTTAAAATGTTGCAGTCGAAAGACTATGAGGGTTCGAGTCCCTCCTCGCCCATAAATAATAAAATTACCAATTGTTGCAACCACAACCAAAAAATCCCCGTACGGGGATTTTTTGGTTTAATCAAGAATTATTACATTGGCTTCCTGAATGCCGAATTTTTTTGCTAAATGCCGTTCCGGAAACCAAATGTCTATTTTATCGCTATGCTTTTTTGCCATTCGATCTTCAACGGTGAAAACCCTGTCGCCGAAAATTTCCGGAATTTGAACTTTAGTTCCGAAAGCCAAAAAATTCGAAGCAATAACTCCTTCGCGAACTCTTGTTCCCGAAGCGGTAATAAAAGGCGTGTCATCGGTTTGATCGGGCGTTGAAGAATAAGCGGTTAAAACAGACCTTATTGTTTTTGACTGCGAAGACGCGTTAACAGCCATAAAAGAGTCGCCGCCGGTAACCAGAAACAAATCTCCTATTTCCAATTGGCTGTTTATAAGCGCCATTGCGTCGTTATAATCCCAAAAAGCGCTCGCCCTTCCTATTGGCACATTAAAGGCTAAAACCAGCATAATTGCTATAATTATGGCTTTATTTAGCCATAACGTATTAAGTTTTAGTAATTTAAGCATTTTAAGACAAACAAAAAATCCCCGCTTTAGCAGAGATTCCATGTTGTTCTTCAACGATAACTTAAATTGGTCTTTAAGTCAAGTTTTAAAAAACCATTAAAATCCGAATGACTGACCAGTTATAATCTCGAAAAGCCAAGATATTAATGGCAAAATCAGGCCAAAACCGAAAAAAACAAAAAACAAAATAAGAAGAAAACCATATCGTTCCAATTGAAACTCAAAATCGCGCCAGGAAGCCGGTAGAACCGAAAATAAAATTTTTGAGCCGTCAAGCGGCGGAATTGGAACTAAATTAAAAATGGCGAGTAGAAGGTTAATCCAGATGATAATCGCTATAAAAAATAGAAAGTGCGGCAAAAAAGATAGATCAAAAAATCTCAACATAAGACCAAAAAAAATTGCTAAAAGAATATTAGCCAACGGTCCGGCTATTGCCACCAAAGCCGTCCCCCATTTTTTATTTTTTAAATTAGCCGGATTAAAAGGCACCGGTTTGGCCCAGCCGATTATTATAACCGGCGCGCCAAAAAGCGCCGGCAAAGCCAAAAGCAACGGCAAAATTATTGAGCCGAACGGATCTAAATGCGGCAAAGGATTTAAGGTTAACCGGCCGGCGGCTTCGGCTGTATTGTCTCCCTGAAGTTTGGCTGAAAAACCATGGCTTATTTCATGGATAATCGCCGAAAAAAGTAAAATCAGTAAAGCGTAAATAAAAAATATAATTTGATTTGACATAAGGATTATGTTAAAAACAGATAACTATGCCAAGTATGAATAAAAACTGCTCTATCTGCGGCAAGGGTTCAATTCTTATAACTCCGCGAAATAAACTCCGCGGTAAGTATAACCCCGCCGCTAAAAAAAGAAAATATCCCAATCTCCAATGGGTGCTTTTGAGTTCGGAAAAAACAAGAGTAAAGGCCTGCGCTAAATGTATTAAAACAATAGCTAAACCAAAAAAGAAATAACCTAGAGCGGGCTTGCCCGCCAAAGCTTTAGCGAAGGCGGGGTGTAGTATAGTGGCAGTACGCAAGGCTGGGGGTCTTGTAGTCCGAGTCCGATTCTCGGCACCCCGACAACTCACTAAAAAATCCCTCGTTGCGAGGGATTTTTTAGTGGCTTGGAAAGTCATCTTAAAGATAAATTTGGCATTTCGCCAAGTGGGTGTCCGCGGTATCCGGCCCAAGGGCCGGAACAATATAGGGCTCCCTAAAAAAATTATTAGGCCAAAATCTTTGAAAACAACTTTCCTTAGCCAATTTAATTATAATTGGCAATAAAGGAAAAGTAAAAATAAATTTTTACTTTGACCGAGTGAACCAATTATACTGAGTAAAACAAAGATATATCACAGAACTTTCAGTAAATTAGAACATAATATCTTCGTCGGAACGTTTATATGAATGGATTTCTTCCGGAGAAAACCAATGTTCAATCTCGTGGTCGGCTTCTTGATTGTCGCCAGACGCGTGAACAACATTTTTGACAACTCTTTTCGCGACATTGGCAGACGCGGGGGTATCAATGGAAAAATCGCCGCGAATTGTTCCTGGCAAGGCTTCAACCGGATAGGTTGAACCGACTAATTTTCTAACTACAGAAATTGCGTGCATCCCCTCAACCGCCATTGCCACCACTGGCCCTTGAGTAAGATAATCGCCCAGCCATCCTTTAATCATTTTTCCTATTTCAACCGTCTCTTCGGTGCCAAGATGTTTTTTGGCGTCAATATTGTGTTCCTTGAAAAACGCTAAAGTTCGCGATCCAACGTTATTTAGCCACTCGCCGCTTTCCGGATAATGCTTGTCAATATGTTCCCGAGTCGGCCACACCATTTTAATCGCAATAATCTTTAAGCCGCGTTTCTCAAAACGGGAAATTATTTCGCCTATTAAACCGCGCATTACTCCATCGGGCTTTATTAAAACTATAGTGCGTTCTTGCTTGGGGTTTTTCATAATTTTATTAAAGATAACTTATCATATAATTTTTTTATTGACAATAAATTTTTATTGATTTACATTGGTTTATATTGATTTTTTAAAATTAAATGAGAGGTGCCAAATGGTAGAACCGCTAAAATACGGACTTTCGGAAAATTTGATAGTAGAACTTCCGCCTAAACCAAAAAAGAAAATCTTTGTAATTTGTCCGGTAAGAAATGTTTCTGAAGAAACAACTAGTAAAATCTCTGGATATATAGCAAGATTGGAAACTGAAGGATATGAAATTTATTGGCCATACAGCGATAATCCTCACCAAAATACCGACAAAGTTGGTACTACGATTTGCGACTATAATCACAAAAAAATGCTGATGGCCGACGAAGTTCATATTTGGTACGACAGAAATAGCATGGGTTCTGTTTTTGACATCGGAATGTTTTTTATGTTCGTTCGCATCAAAGATTTCAAGAAATTCGTAATTATCAACCGAGAAAGTATCGCGCCAACACCTTATAAGAGCTTTGAAAACGTTATCCTTGCTTTAGCAAAAGAATTTGATAATCCCACAGCCGACGGCCTTAAGGAGAGGTGGGAGAAACATGAAAAGTAAAATTCCGAAAGTTTTTATTTGCATCCGTTTGCGGCCTAAAAGCAATGACCCATGTAAAGCCACCGCGGAATATACAGAGAATCTCAAACGCGCCATAATTGCCGCCCGATACGCCGTTTTAAACGGCTACGACCCTGAAGCGACAACGATTTATTTTACCCAATTCTTAGATGATTTAATGGCTAAAGAAAGAGAACTGGGAATGAAAATTGGCCAAGCCCGATTGGTAAATTGCGATAAGTTGTGGACAATATTGGATTTAGATAAAGACGAGGCGCCTTCTTCGGGAATGGTTAGCGATATGAAAGTCGCGATAGAAAATAGTATTCCGATTGAGCATAAAGATTTTTCCGAAATAAAAACCTGGATTGAAAACTACGATACGAAAAAATAACCTCACTTATATGTGGGTTTTTATTTTATCCGCATATCTTTCCTCGAGGAATTTTATGCGGATAAATTTTTATTTATCAGATTTTGATTTATTATTTTTCATTTTGCATCATAAGCTCCCTTTAGGATTCTTGTGATGCATATATTATTTTTCGGTAAAAATATTTGTTGTAAAACCGTCGGTTAAAATTTTAATGTCGCCGTTTAAGTCGGCGCGGAAAACATTAGTGTTAATCATTTTAAGCCGGCTAAGCACCGCTTCCGACGGATGGCCATAGCGATTTTTGGCGCCGACTTCAATAATCGCCGCTTTTGGCGAAACAAGTTTTAGAAATGACAAAGATGAAGAATATTTTGAGCCATGATGGCCAACTTTTAAAATATCCGACTTTAAATTTTCGCCATATGCTAAAAGCCAAGCTTCTATTTTAAAAGTAGCATCCCCTGTCAGCAAAATGGAAAAGTCATTAAACATCAGTTTCCCGACAATTGAAGTATCATTAACGTCGTTTCCCGCGCCGCTAAAGCCCTCGCTCTTTTTATTAAAAACTAAATTCCCCGCCCGCTCCGGCGATAAAATATCAAATTCAATATTTTTATCAAAATGAATTGCTTCTCCGGCTTCGGCAATGACAACCGGAATATTTTTTTCTGTAATAACTTTTAAAAATTCGGAATAAACATCGGTTTTTAAATCGACGCCGCTTAAAATAACCGCGCCAATGTTGTATCTTTTTAAAACCTCAACGAGTCCTGTAACGTGGTCAGCGTGAGGATGGGTCAGTAAAACAATATCAATCCGCTTGGTTAGTGCCGGTAAATGTTCGCCTAATTTTGAAAGGACATTATTGTTAGGGCCGCCATCAATAAGCATTGTCTGATTTTCCGGCGTTTTAACTAAAATCGCGTCGCCCTGGCCGATATCCAAAGAAATTATTTCAAGCGCCCTTTCATCTTTATCGTCCAAAACTAAAAACCAAGAAGCGATAATGATCGCCAAAATTACCGATAAAATTTTTAAAAATGTTATTATTTTTATATTGAAGCCCATGGAAGAATGCTTAATATTTTCACTATAAAAATCTGGTAAGAAAGCAAAAGCCATGCCGGCAATATTAATATCTCCGCGATTTTAAGCGAAACAAACCCCGACAAACCGGCTAAAAACCCAAAAAGCATAGTTATGGGAATCGCCGGCAAAATTAAAACATTGGCCAGAGTAGCAACTAAAGAAATTCTACCAAACTCCCAAAAAATTATTGGAAAAGTCATAATTTGAGCTGACAAGGTGGCGGATAAGTTAGTCCGAAAAGAAAAAAAGTTTGGTAATTTAGCAAGCCAGCGATTAAAATGAGGAGTTAAATAAATCAGTCCCAAGGCGGCTAAAAATGAAAGTTGAAATCCGACATCATGCCGTAAAAGATAGGGATTAAAAAATAACATCGCGGCGCCGGCAAAAACAATAGCGTTTGTCACTCGGTAAAATCGGCCCTCGCGGCCGGCTAAAACCAACAAACCGCCCATAATGGAGGCGCGGACTACCGAAGCGCCGGCGCCGGCAATCAAAGTAAACATCAAAATACTAATAATGACAATCCAGAAAATCAGCCGCCGAGGTAAAAGCAAATAGCCCAAAAAATTAAGCATCATAATACTGATAATTGAAATATTATAACCGGAAATAGCCACTATGTGAGTGGTGCCGGTTCTATTGAAAGCGCTAACTAAATCATCAGGGAGAGTGCGTCTCGCGCCGACTAATAGAGCGGCTAAAAAAGAAGATTTCGGTTCCGGCAAAATTTTATCAATAATGGCGATAAAATTCTTTTTTAAAATAAGGAGATGGCCATAAAAATTTAACAAATCCGGCCGATTAACCAGCGTTATTTCAGGATATCGGCTTATCAAAAATATGTTATCTTTGGCCAAATAATTCTGATAATCAAATCCGGAGAAATTTTCCGGTACCTCAACTTTTCCAGAAACCGTCAAAACATCGCCGTAAAAATATTCCGGATAAAGAGCGGTTTTTACTAAAATTCGGCCAAAATTTTCATTTCTCAAGACATACTGGGCAGAATCTGACCGGCGATCCGGCTCCTCAACAATTACACCGTTAAAATTCATTCTTTGATTACCAATAAAAATCAGAGAAGTTTCCGGATGGCGGCTCATAACCTCATGGCTGCGCCAAATACCGAAAATCATGGTTAAAATACAAAATCCAAAAAATATTTTGCGGCGGTCTCTTAATAAAAACGCGAAAATTAAAAATAAAAATCCAAAAACAAAAATCCCGCTCATCAGCCCCGACGTTGTAATCGGGGCTCCGACCAGAATGCGTCGGAGCTGCGGGGCGGGATTTATCACTGAATATAAAAACAAACCTCCGATGAAACTTAGAAGGAGAATCAGAAAGCCCTTACTCTTTGTCATCCTTTTCTTTGTCTTTCTTTTTTCTTAAAAATGCCGGCATATCCCATTCTTCTTCGTCAATTATTTCAATGTTAACCGCCGGTTTTTTGGGCGGCAAAGAATTTTCAGAAAATGCGGGCGCGGCAGAGTAAGCTCCATTATTGTTGTTTTCGTTGTATTTAATGGTATCAAAACCGGTGGCCACTACTGTTACTTTTATTTCTCCCTTCTTAAGACGGCTATCGTGAGTGGCTCCAAAAATGACTTTGGCTTCCGGATCAATTGATTCGGTTATTACCTTGGCTGCTTCATTAACATCGTTCATCCCCAAATCAATTCCTCCGGACACGTTAAATAAAATACCTTTGGCTCCATTGATTGAAATATCAAGCAGGGGCGAATTAATAGCCGCTTTAGCGGCAACCGCCGCCCGATCTTCTCCGGTCGCTTTGCCAATTCCCATTAAAGCTGAACCAGCGGAAGACATAATAACTTTAATGTCAGCAAAATCAACATTTACAATACCAGGATAAGTGATTAGATCGGCAATGCCCTGAACTCCCTGATTTAAAATATCGTCAATAATATTGAACGCTTCGATGATGGAAGTATTTTTATCAATTAAGTTTAAAACCTTATCATTCGGAATGGTAATTAAAGTATCAACGCGGTCGCGCAAAGAAACAAGCGCTTCTTCGGCAATAGCCGCGCGTTTTTTTCCTTCAAACGAAAACGGCTTGGTAACAACGGCAATTGCGAGAGCTCCGACATCATGAGCCGCGTCGGCAACAATCGGAGAGGCGCCCGAGCCGGTGCCACCTCCTAAGCCGCAGGTTATAAAAATCAAGTCGGCGCCTTTTAAGGCTTCAACGATTTCATCGCGATTTTCTTCCGCCGCTTGCCGACCGGCATCCGGATTCATTCCGGCGCCAAGCCCGCGAGTCAAATTTTTCCCGATATGTATTTTGGTATGAACTTTGGTGTGATGGAGATCTTGAGCATCGGTATTAACGGCGATGAAATCAACCCCTTTGATTTGCGTGTTGAACATCCGGGAAACAGCATTGCCGCCGCCGCCGCCAACTCCAACCACCTTAATTCGCGCGAATGTTTCTATATCGGGTTTAATACGAGGCATAAAAATAGTAGTTATTAGTTAGTAAAAAATTATGGGATTAAATTTTTGAACCAGCCGAGAACGCCGGAAGGAATAGAATCATCAATTGTAACGCGATTGTAAGTTTCGTCAAAACCCCAAACTACAAGGCCTAAAGCCGTGGCAAAAATAGGATCTTGGATAATTTCTTCCGGCCCCAAAATTTTCTGAGCCGTTCCGCGGCTTACGGGCAAGCTTAAATCTTTTCTGGCTAATTTATCCAGCCGGGGAATTTTACTGCCGCCACCGGTTAAAACGACGCCACCCGGAAGCATTGAGGCCCGGCCGACTTTTTTTAATTCTTTTTGAACCATCTCAAATATTTCGGAAAACCGCGCTTCGCAAATTACAGCGATATCGCGCCTTTGAATGGAATTTTCACCGCCCATTTTTTTAAGATCAACCATATCTCTGGAACTGGTGCTGTCCGCTAAAGCCGAACCATGAAACCTTTTAATTTTTTCGGCCGTGTCAATATCAACCTGAAGGCCATAGATTAAATCGTGAGTAGTGTGCGCCGATCCGCGTCCTAAAATCGCGGCATGAAAAATATCCCCCTCTTCAAAGACAACCATTCCAGTGGTACTGCCACCGATATCAAGCACTAAAGTACCTAGCTCTTTCTGGCGGGAACTTAAGACGGCATAGCTGGCAGCCAAAGGTGATAAAACTAGTTCTTTAACTTTAACGCCGGACAAAGCGATAGCTTTGCGGAGGTTTTTCAAAGCTGGCATCCCGCATTCGATAATTAAGGTATCAACTTCCAATTTAACGCCGGACATTCCCAAGGGATCTTTAACGCCTCGCTCGCCATCAATAATCCATTCTCGGGCTAAATTATGCAAAATTTCCCGATTAGGACTGGCCGGAATAGCTTCGGCTTGAACAAGCGCCCTTTGAATATCTTCTCTGCTAATCTCCCTATCGGCGCGAGAAACTATCACCACTCCTTTTGACGGCCTGACAAAAATGTTGCTGCCGCCGACTCCGACTATAGCTTCATTGTATTTAATTCCGGCGTGGCTTATGGCTTTTTGAAAAGATTCGCGAATAACCGACGCCGCTTCCTCAATATCAACCACGACACCCCGGCGAACTCCCCTTGAAGGAACTTCCGCCCAACCGATAATTTGAGGCGCTTCTTGATTTTTTAATTTTCTCGCTACCACAACTTGAACCGATGTGGTACCAATATCTAAACCAATGATTATATCATCTCGAGACATGTTTCAAATTTAAAATTAAATGTTTAAATATTTTTACTTCCAATCGCTCCATTTTTTCCGCTTCCAATATTGATTTCTCGTGATTATAATCCAAAAGATGCAATAAACTGTGAATTAAAATTTAAGCAAAATTATTTTTATCGGAAATTTTATTAACATTAACAACTATCTCTCCCAATTCTAACATCTTATTTTGTTTTTTGGCAAATTTTGCTCTGCCAGCTTGCTTACGGCTGTTTAAGCCAAAAGAAAGCTCATCGGCCGGTTCATTTTTCCCGCGCCAAACTTTATTTAACTTCTTGATTTTCTTCGCGCTAACAATTAAAACAGCCATTTCCACCGGCTGTTTTAATTTAATAAAGTCCAGAGCCCTTAAAATTATATCTAATATAAATCTCTTTGGAACTTTGCGGCGCGTTTTATTGTAAATCAGAACTTCGTGCTTCATTTTTAATTTCTTCCCCAATAATTTTTTTTACCGCGTCGCCGCCGGCCCGGCCTTTCACTTCGGCCATAACCAAACCCATAACTTTGCCAAAATCTTTTATCGTTACTTCGCCC
This sequence comes from uncultured Candidatus Saccharibacteria bacterium, assembly GCA_964553885.1. Classification (GTDB taxonomy): domain Bacteria; phylum Patescibacteriota; class Minisyncoccia; order UBA10092; family UBA10092; genus JACPHB01. The sequence goes on along the minus strand of CAZKLP010000011.1, from coordinate 15,369 downwards.
ATTTCGGTGATTTTTTTCTTTATAACCAATCGCAATTCTTCTTCCGGCATTTCTTCCGGAACATATTTCTTTAAAATCCCAAGCTCCGCCGTCTCTTTTTCTGCTAATTCCCCGCGGCCGCCTTTTTCGTATTGGATTATGGATTCCTTTCTCTTTTTAATTTCGCCCAAAATTACTCCCATAGTTTCTTCATCGGTAAGTTCGGACAGTTTCTCAAGCTCACTTGAAGATTTTCCTTCTTTAGAGAGTTTATTCCTTTTTTCAAGCTCTTTATTTTTAACGACGCTCATTAAAAAACGCAACGCGGGGGCAATATCGCCTGAACCGTTTTTCAGAGCGGAGTTAATATCGTCGTTTATTTTATTTTTTAAACTCATTTTCTAATTTTCCTAATTTATAAAGTTTCTCTCTTTCCTTTTGGATTTTTTGGTGGCGCAAAGCGCTTAATTTTTTTTGCCGTTTGGTTATTGGCGGAACGTAAAAACGACCGCGCCTGGCTCTAATTAAAACACCGCTTTGCTGGATGCGCCGGCTAAAGCGCCGCAACAAGCTTTGAACCGATTCTCTTTCTTTTTTTCTGACTGTTATTGGCATACTTATAAGTTTAACGATTTGCCGGCTAAAAGATGCAAGTGCAAATGGTCAATTTTCATGCCGGCATCGCAACCGACGTTAAAAATTAAACGATAACCACTTTTCGAAACTCCGATAGTTTCCGCCACTTCCTTAGCTTTTAAAATTAAATTTCCCAGTAAACTTTTATTCTCGCTACCTAGAGCACTTACCGGTCCTAAATGAGCTCTTGGAATGATTATAAGATGGACAGGGGCTTTTGGATTAATGTCTTTAAAAACCACAAATTCAACACCCTCTACTAAAATATTGGCCGGAGTTTCCTTACTTGCTATTTTACAAAAGACGCAGTCCATTGATGCTATATTAAATCATCCTGATTGTTTCCAGTCAATACGGGAATTCGCGGAGTTATTTTTTTAAGGCGTTTCTTGACTTCATCAATTATTTTTTCTAAAGGAATTGTTTCCTGAACGCCGGATTGCATTTCCCTTAATATTAGAGTGTTATCGAGCGCCTCCTTCTGACCTATAATCAACGCCAAATCGGAACCTAACCTGTCGGCTACCCTTAATTGGGCTTTGATGGAATCCCGGCCGAATGATTCGCAAACTGGGATATTATTTTTCCTAAAATCTCCAAAAAGTTTTAAACTTTTCTTTTTTGCCAAATCTCCCAACTGGGCCAAAAAAACCCGGGTTTTTGGTCTCTGGTAAGCAACTTTCGTTTCCTGCCGCCTCATTTCATTTACAACACGTTCAATACCGACAGAACCGCCCATCGCCGGCATTGGCTTGCCTCCTAAGTTTCCGACAAGATAATCATAACGGCCGCCGGAAGCAAGCGCGGTTTGAGAACCTGTAGCGTCTTCGGGCACAATTTCAAAAACGGTTCTAGTATAATAGTCAAGTCCTCGCACTAAATAAGAATCCAAAACATAAGGAATGCTTAACTCGTCTAAAAATTCTAAAATCAATCTAAAATGATCATGGCAAGCACTATCTAAATAGTCAACAGAATTAGGCGCCGATGCCTTCATGGCAATGCATTCATCTTCTTTACAATCCAGTAATCTCAAAGGATTTTCCTTAAATCTTTTTTTACAGTTTTTACAAAGCCGGTTAACCTTGTTTCGATAATACATCTTAATTTCATCGCGATATTTATTCCAGCAATTCTTATCACCGATACTATTAATATGAACTGTTAAATTTTTTAATCCTATTTCGCAAAGTATCGCGTAAATTAACTGAATAACTTGGGCATCCACTACCGCGTCGCCCTCCCCGATAACGTCAAAATCGGCCTGATGAAACTGGCGATAGCGTCCGGCTTGAGGCGTTTCGTGGCGGAATACCGGCCCCCAGTGAAAAAACTTAACCGGCTGAGGATGGCTACCGAAACCGTTTTCTATGTACGCTCTCACGGCGCCTGCCGTAAGTTCCGGCCTTAGCGCCAAGTAGTCACCGCCCTTGGTTTTGAGCGTATACATTTCGCGCTCTATAATGTCAGTCGCGACGCCGATGCCTTTTTTAAATAATTCGGCAACCTCCAAAATCGGAGTCTCAATAGTTTCAAAACAATAATAAGACGCCATATCTTTGCTTACTTTAAAAAACTTTTCCCAATATTTTTGGACACCGGGCAAAACATCGTTCATGCCTTTCGGAGCCTGAAATGCTTTTAATTTTGGTTTACGTGACATTTTTTAGATTTTATCAAGATGAAAAATAAATTTTAAAATTTATTTTTCATCTTTTAATAACTTTTAATAACTAAAAATAGTGGCTTTAGCGACAGGCCAAGCTCTGATCCAAACGCGGCCCACAATATCGTTTCTCGGCAAAGTCCCCCATTGCCGCGAATCGGAAGAAAACTGGCGGTTATCACCCAAAACAAAATATTCGTTTTTACCTAATTTTTTCTTAATATCGCCCGTCGTGATGCCTTCTCTTAAAAGATAACTCTCGTTAATAAAAAAACCATCCGGGTTATCGCTGTTATAAATAATAACCTTGCCATTTCTTATTTCAACAGTTTCCCCCGAAAGTCCAACGACTCTTTTTATGTAATATTTTGACGCGTCAAGCGGATAATGAAAAACAATGACTTCTCCCCGTTCAACTGTTTTAAAATAATAGCTTATTTCGTCAACCAGCAAGTATTCGCCATCTAAAAAATTAGGCTCCATTGAAGCGCCCTCAACAAAAAACGGCTGAACCAAAAAGTAACGCGCCACTCCGGCCAATATCAAGGCGATTATGGATATTTTTATAATATCCAAAGAAAACATAAAAAATGACTTTAAAAATTGCATAATTTATGCTATCGTACACTAAAAAATGGATAAAATCAAATTAATAGTCGGTTTAGGCAATCCTGGAAAAGAATACGAACACACCAGGCATAACGCGGGCTTTTTATTTATTGATATTTTAGAGAATAATTTAAAAAATAAAAAAATTATTTTAGCCAAAACACAGGCCTTTATGAATAAATCGGGAGCGGCGATTTTATCTTTAATGAAATTTTATAAAATTAAACCGGAAAACATTTTGGTTGTCCATGACGATATTGATATTTTATGGGGCAAATTTAAATTATCTTTCGGCCGTTCTTCGGCTGGGCATAAGGGCGTTGAATCGGTAATAAAATCGCTGAAAACAAAAAACTTTTGGCGACTACGAATTGGCATCCAACTCTCGTCAAATGTCAAAAGTCCCGCCTACGCCGAAGCTTCGGCGGGCAGGCAAATGTCAATGGTCAAAATAAAAGCGGATAAAATTATATTAAAAAAATTTACGCTCGAAGAGCTTGGGAAACTTGATAAAATCATGAAAAACGCTATTTCCGATTTGGAAATAGCGTAGATAAATTTAGTGTTTATATAAAATCTGCCGCTGGATTTCGCGCAAGTCAATGCCTAGTTTTGCCTTGATCTCGTCAATAACAACATTAATTTTTAGCGCTCTTGACCGGGTATTTTCGCCATTATCATCCCTTGTCCCAATCCATCCAAGGTAAATTCCAACGAGTTCCGGTCGACCGTCTCTTAAAGCCACGATAGGAGAACTCGAATCTCCTTGATCTGTTGATTGGGAAATGCCAAACTCGCTGTCGTCTTTTTTTACTTCAGACGCATCTCCTAAAGAGGCTCTCACTAAGGAGGTGACATAACCGGGCCGGGCCACTTCGGAATTAATTCTCGGCCGACCGTTAATGTAAATAAAATGGCCGATTTTTAATTCATCGCTTTTTCCGATTTCAAAAGGAAAATTCGACGCACTAACATTTTTTGTTTCACCTTCCGGCGAGGCAATAATTTCAAACAAACTAAAATCCTTTTCTTTATTTCGATACAACTCTTTTAAAGAGCACTTCGACCCGTCCGCCAAAAGAAACGTTGCTTTATATTCCAAAACCTTTAAATTGTAGGAGGCTACCATTTCCCCTACTGGAGTCATCATCCTTACTGTTTGCAGGCTTAAAATTTCAGCATCGCTTACATGAGAAGCCATCAAAACGTATCGGCCGATAATTATCGCCGGCGCTTCACTAACTTTTACGACGCTTTGCGCGGAGTCAGAATTTGATTCTCTTAATTCCTCCGGAACTTCCAGAACTACGCCGGTTCTGACATAAACTTTATAGTTTAGAAATTTGTTTAAATCCCAAACTCTTACTAAGTTATTGTTAAAATCGTATTTGCCATCAACTCCCAAAGCTCTTAACAGTTCGGCAACCGTTTTTTGATGAGCCAGTGTCAGCTCGCCAAACTTATCGTTGTAATTTCTAAGATATGTCTCATCATAATTTTTCTGATGAGTTTCAACGCCAGTAACTCTGGCTTCCAACTTTTGGTAAGTTTTAACGCTGATGGCGCCGATAATCGCATTTGCTAAAATCATAACAATCCAAAAAGCGATTTTACGCTTCATCTGCCTTTCCCGCCTGTTTTTTTTAAATTACTTGCCTTTTAGATATTAATTTGTTAATAACATTTTTTAAGCGGTTAGTCAATAAAAATTAAAAAAGGCGTTAAGGAACGCCCTCTTTGTAAGAGATCATAATTAAAATGAAGCCTCGCCGCCGGAAACGGCAGGAGACGCGTCATTCATTCCGGCCGGGCACGCGATAGCGCGCTTTTGTTCAAAAACTCCATCACCATCCTTATCCACAATGCGGCTGCACTTTCCGCCGAAGCTATAATCAATTGCCTTTACACGCTCCGCAAAGTAGGCAATTTCACCGGATTCTTCAAGTCCGTTTTTCTTTCTTACCTTGATAGTATCGGCGTAAGCGGTAGAATCGGCGATATTACGCTCGCCGTATACTTTTTTAGGTGCCCAATATTCCCTGACAGTCACTTTCGCGCTATTTTTGAATTCACGGACAAAGAGCATAATCTGCTTCAACTTTTCGCGCTCCACCAACCTCTTCTCTTCGGGAGTCTTGGGCGGAGCATACATTAGTTCAAGATTTTGCGAGAGAGTCTTATAGTCAAACGGAATCGAGAAAGTTCCCTGCTCCCAAACATCCACCGAAGCGTCGCCTATTTTAACAATAGAAGTGTAAACCTGCCGGTCTTTTTGTTTTCTTCTGTCCGGCTTATCCTTAGTATTGTTTTGCGGCGACTCATAAAGCGAGATTAATAGTTTATCTTTGAGCATAGAGTCGCCATAAATGTCGCTACCGGTAATGATATCGGAAAAAATCTTGACCACCTCGTCGGGACTTCCAAAGCCCTGAACGCCTTCGCGATCATAGTCAACTACAAACACCGTAACTTTTGAGCCGCCGGCGGCCATATATCCGCGAACTGCCGGCAATGACTCAATGCCCGAAAGATCTTTGTTTTTACGATAAATCTCAATGTAGTGAACTATGTTATCAACAGGACTGTCTTTATCGGGTATCACCTTATATGACTTAATGACCCACCCTCTCTCTTGCTTATCCCAACTAAAATCGTTGGCATCATGCAAATTTGAGATTTTTTTGGCAAATTCCCTGGAACTGGCGACTTCAAACGAATCAATAAGCTTGAGCGTGCCATCACGCTTTGCCGCCTCAAGATACTCGGCGGTAAAAGAAATATTTTCAAGGCGCTTGTCGGCGCGAGGATAGAGAAGCCGCATTGAGTAATATTTACGGCCGTTAGGAAAGAAATGCGTAAATTCCTTAGACCGCATGGGTTCGGGAAGTTCGCCGACGGCATCGGTGAAATCATTATATGATTTTACATAATTGAGACGACGAAGGATCTCAAGGATAATCTGCTCTTCTTTCTCAAGGCCCTGTCTAAAACCTCTCGCCCAATCAATGAAATCTGAGTTCTTTGGATCCTGATAAGACAAAAGCGCATCAAGGGATTTTGCTTCGTCTTGCAGCACTTTTTCCAGGTTGGCGGCCAAAAGGCCGTTCATATTAAGAACGACGCTCTTTTTTTCCTTGTCTACGGTAAAAAGGTTATCATCGGCGTAAAATTGCGCCCTATCGCAGGCAACTGCCGCTTGACGCGCGGTATATTTAAAATCACCATTCTGATCCTGCGCAACATCGCGGCAGGCAATGACGAAAGGCTTCGCACAAGCGGAAAACGCCAAGACAAAAATCGCGAGAGACAACACGAACCGCCGGTTCATTATCTTTCCCTCTCTGTGCGTTGTTTACATATTATTTAAAAGGACTTTACGCCCACCCTAACAAAAATACCCAGCAAAAGTCAAGACATACCGAACCCTATCCTTAGGGATAGAGTCGGCTCTCTCCGCGAGCTCGCGGAGAGGTTGCCCTTTCCTTTCTGGGATTCTTTAAAGAATGAACGTTTTTAATTGTATGAAAAGAATATACGCCAACGTCTGATACCTGTCAAGAAATAAAAAGTGGTTCTTCAAGAACCACTTTAGTATAACAATATTATTTATTTCATGGCCGGAACGCCGGGCAGAACGCCGGCGCCGCCAAAAATTCTAAGAAGCAAAACTCTGGCCTCAAAGTCGCCTTTCTTGGCCCGGTTTGCCAGCGGCAAAACCGTATCCGTAAAATTCTGTTTCTCTTTTTCGTTCATGAAAAAGAACCTGGCATCCACCGGACAGGTGGCGGTGCCGCTTGAGTCAAAAACCTTGGCTTCAACAAATTTCTTACCAAACACGGTCTGATCGCCAGTTTTTTTCAATGCCTTGTCAGCCAATTCCTTAATTCTGCCAGACTCTTCCTCTTTCATCAGCCAATTCTTAGTCTGAAGAACGGGAGAAATTACATTGCCGTCTTTATCTTTTTTCTCCGGGTCATAAAGACCCGCCGGCTCGTAACGAAGCGCGAAGAGAATGCGCCAAACAGCTGAAGTATCGCAATACTTAGTGTTCACGGAAATCCAAAAATAAGGGTCGCTATAGAATTGTACCATCATTCCGTCATTGGGATCCTTTACAAACTTCAAAAGTTCAGCGCGAATCTTCTTCACCTCCGCGGCGTTGGCGCGAAATTCTTTTTCGCGAATATCACGAGCGCCTAAAGCGCCTGTAGGCCATACTTTCCGATTTACCTCTTCGAAGTCATAACCAAAAAAAGTACGCACCATATCGCGAACAACCGAAAGGTATGGATGGAACATAAACTCGGTGAAATCGTCATCAAGATCGGTCGTAAGAGCCGTCCACATTTCAACGTCAAAATAGAACGCCAAAGGTGTCCCTTGTAAATAAGGATTTGCATGAACGAATTCGTGCTCCACCAAAGGCCATCCTGAAACGTAGCGCAAAGCAAGGCCAAGCATGTCAAGAAATACAATCTTTTCCGAACTGGGCGTGCCCCAGTTGGTGAAGCCGCCGTAAAAACCCTTTGGTCCCATAATTATGAGATCGGGTAAAAAGTCATGGGCTCGAGTAAGCGGCACCGGAATGATGTCGCGCACTTTAAGTCCGTTCGTGCCGGGGACTGCATCATCAAGGCGTTTAGCGTAATCAGGATCGTCAAGAAGCTTAGCTCGCGCGTTAAGAACCCCGAACGTAAGATTCATTTCAGCATAATCCTTTACATCCTTTTCCACAGCACTTTTAATAGCTTCATGAAGAAAAATTTTCACCGCCTCAAACTGCGCCCAACCCATTACACGCTGAACACTTTGCCACTGGCTGTCCGTGAGTTTTCCAATTCCCCACTGGATTTCATACTTTCTATAAAGTGGAGAAAAAGTGGCAAGATTCTTCTCGCCGGCATGCGACCAGAACACATACATTCCGCTCTTAAGCAAATGGTGGTGAGTGTAAACAGTGGTGATTTTTTTTCCCTCAATGGTGACAACATCCGTAATCTCGGTGTTGCCGGAAGCGCGATAATCAGCGTTTGACTTGTCAATAATGCCAGAGCCATTTTTACCGTAGAAAAGATCCTTAGTTTGATAAACCTTGCGCGTTTCCAAATAGGCTTCCCACTCATCGGTTTTCGGTTCAAGACCAAGAAGAAAATGGGGCTTATTCGGAATCAGCGCCGCGTCTTTTAAAACATCGGCATGAAGTTCCTTTGAGAGCTTAATCATATCCGGAGAAGCAAAGGCGTTAGAAGCAATAATAAGCGTGGCTGCAATAAAAAGCGATGAGAACCATCGGTTCATTATCTTCCCCTCTCTGGTTGTTTACATATTATGTAAAAGTGCTTTGCGCCCACCCTAACTTAATCATTGCATAGTTGTCAAATATCTGAAATAGTGGTTGAATTAAAAATCTTTAATTCAAATTAAAAATTTTTAAAATGCCAGAATATTTAACCGAAATTAAAACCATAAAAAAATCGTCAAAAGAATATCCGAAAATTCTTAAAGAAGTTTCAAACGCCCCGAAACAACTTTACGTAAGAGGCAAATTGCCGGAAAACCATGATATGAATTTTGCCATCGTCGGCACTAGGGTCGCTTCTGAATACGGCAAAACTTTGGCGTTTAAAATCGCCAAAGAACTAACAGGATTGGGTTTTAACATTGTTAGCGGCTTGGCGCTCGGTATAGACACTCAAGCCCATTTGGGTGCTTTAGCAAAAAACGGTAAGACAATCGCGGTTTTGGGATCTGGCATTGATAACGCATCAATATTCCCAAAAGAAAACTTGGCACTGGTTAAAAAAATAGTTGATTCCGGCGGCGCTGTTATAAGCGAATATGAACCCAAAGCCAAATCTGAAATTTGGTATTTTCCGGAACGCAACCGGATTGTTTCCGGGCTTTCCCGGGGCGTTTTGGTTGTTGAAGCGCCGGAAAAATCCGGCGCCTTAATCACCGCCCGACTGGCGCTAGAGCAAAATCGCGAGGTTTTTGCCATTCCCGGGTCTATTTTTTCAAAAAATTCCATAGGCGCGAACAACTTGATAAAAAGCGGAGCAAAAATGGTTACTTCTATTGATGATATTTTAGAAGAACTAAACCTAGCCTACTTAAAAAGCGAAAAAGAAAAAAACGAAAAAGAAATATTGAATCCGGAAGAAAAATTGATTTTTAGCATTGTTGAAAAAGAACCGATTCATATTGATAAAATTTGCGAAATTGCTAAAATGCCCGCCAGCCGAGCACTATCAATTGTTTCCATGCTGGAAATTCGGGGTATAATAAAAAATATCGGCGGAAAATTTGTTAAAATATAAAAATGAAGATGAAAATAAAATTTTAAAATTGTAGGTGGGGGCGAGCCGCTCCGAGCAAAGCGAGGAGTGGGGCTAAGCAATTTTAAAATTTTATTTTCATCTGAATTTATCTGAATTTACATGAAATTAGTAATTGTTGAATCACCGACCAAAGCCAGAACAATCTCCCAATTTCTCGGGAGCGATTTTAAAGTTGAATCGTCTTTTGGCCATGTTCGCGATTTGCCGAAGCTTAAGCTTGGCATTGAAGTTGAAAATGATTTCAAACCACAGTATGTAATTTTGCCCAAGGCTAAAAAAAGAGTCGCCGAGTTAAAAGCTGACGCTAAAAAATCGGAAAAAATAATTCTCGCGACCGATGAAGACCGGGAAGGCGAAGCGATTTCTTGGCATCTTATCAATGCTCTCGGCCTAGAAAAAAAACCTCATGAAAGAATTGTTTTTCATGAAATCACGAAATCGGCGATTGAAAATGCCTTAAAAAATCCGCGCGATATTGATGAAAATCTCATAAATGCCCAGCAAGCGCGGCGAATTTTAGACCGTTTAGTCGGTTATAAACTTTCGCCTTTCTTATGGAAAAAAGTCGCCAAAGGCCTGTCGGCCGGCCGTGTTCAATCCGTGGCGGTTCGCTTTGTAGTTGAAAGAGAACGTGAAATTTTAAATTTCAAACCGGAAGAATACTGGACGATAACCGCATTTTTAAAATCGTCCGGCTCCGATAAAGAATTTGAGGCTCAACTGATAAAAATCGCGGATAAAAAACTTGATAAATTTTCCATAAACACTAAAGACGCGGCCGATAAAATTATCTCGAATTTAAACGGCGCTGATTATTCGGTAGAAAAGATAATTAAAAAAGAAATAAAAAGGCAGCCGTCAGCGCCTTTTATAACTTCAACATTACAGCAAACCGCTTTTGCTAAATTCGGTTTTAGCGCCAAGCAAACCATGATGCTGGCTCAACAGCTTTACGAAACCGGCCTTATCACCTATATGAGAACCGACTCGGTAAATTTGTCAACGGAATCAATAGCAGCCGCGCGGGAAAAAATAGGAAAAACATTCGGCAATAATTATCTCACGCAGTCGCCGCGAATTTATAAAACAAAGTCAAAATCAGCCCAGGAAGCTCACGAAGCCATAAGACCGGCTTCGCCAGACACCGAACCGGAATCGATTAGAGTCAAACTCGCGCCCCAGCAATATAAACTTTACGATTTAATCTGGCGCCGATTTATGGCAACTCAAATGTCCAACGCCATTTTTGACGCGAGCAGTGTCGATATAACCGCTTTAAAATACACTTTTAGGGCGAATGGCAATGTTTTAAAATTTGACGGCTTCCTTAGGGTTTACCCGATGAAAACCGCCGAAACTGAATTGCCAAAACTTCTAGAAAAAGAAAAATTAAAATTAAAAGAATTAAAATCGGAACAGCATTTCACCGAACCGTTGCCGCGATATAATGAAGCCAGTTTAATTAAAGCGCTTGAAGAATATGGCATAGGCCGGCCTTCAACTTACGCTCCGACTATGGCAACCATTCAGGCGCGCCTTTACGTTATTAAAGACGAACAGAAACGCCTAAAACCTACCGATATCGGCACTTTAGTAAATGATATTTTAGTTGAACATTTCCCTAATATCGTGGATATCCAATTTACCGCGAGAATGGAAGAAGATCTTGACGATATCGCGGACGGCAAGAAAAAATGGCAGCCGGTGATTAAAGAATTTTGGACGCCTTTTAAGGCAAACTTGGATAAAAAATCGGAAGAATTAAGTAAAAAAGAAATCACAATGGAAAAAACCGACTTAAAATGCCCACAATGCGGAAAAGATCTAATAATAAGAATGGGCCGTTATGGAAAATTTTACGCCTGCAGTGGTTTCCCAAATTGCAAATATACCGCGCCGCTCGAACCGAAAGAAAAAGAAGTGTCGGAAGATTTGGGCCCCTGCACGAAATGTGAAACCGGCCATATCACGAGACGCCGCACCAAAAAAGGCCGAACTTTCTGGGGCTGTTCCAATTGGCCGAAATGTGACTGGGCCAGCTGGCAAAACCCGCATCCTCCTTCGCCAAAGGCTTCAAAGGACAAAGAAGAAAATGCTTGAGAAAATTCTCACTTACTTTCAAAATAGCGAAGAAAAAAATCTGATTAAGATGGCTTTCGAGATGGCCGAAAAAGCTCATAGAGGCCAAAAACGGGAATCGGGCGAACCCTATATTCAGCACCCTTTAAGCGTTGCTTTAATACTTGTCAAAATGAACCTCGATACCGAAACCGTGGCCGCCGCCATCCTTCATGATGTGGTTGAGGACACACAATATACTTTAAGCGATATTGAAAAAAGTTTCGGAAAAACTGTCGCGTTCCTTGTTAACGGCGTAACTAAATTAAACAAAATTAAGTACGGCGGCGCGCAAGGCAAAACGGAAAATTTAAGAAAAATGTTTTTAGCAATGGCTAAAGATATCAGAGTGGTTCTGATAAAATTGGCCGACCGCTACGATAATATGCAGACGCTTCATTGTCTTCCAAATGAAAAACAACAGCGAATCGCTTTAGAAACATTAGAAATTTACGCGCCTTTAGCCTATCGGCTGGGAATGGGCGAGTTAAAAGGCCAACTGGAGGATTTAGCTTTTAAATATTTATATCCTGAAAAATATGGATGGCTTGAAAACGAAATAGTTGAAAGATACGAAACGCGCAAAGCCTATATTAACAATATTGGGTCAATTATTTATAAAATTTTTAAGGGTGAAAACATTGTTCCGATAGAAATCCACGCCCGAGCCAAGCATTTTTACAGTTTATATAAAAAATTGATTCGTTATCAGATGGATTTTGATAAAATTCACGATCTTGTAGCTGCTAGAATCATAATGAAAAACATTGACGATTGCTACTTGGCTTTAGGCACCATTCATCAAGTTTGGAGACCTGTCCCCGGACTGATAAAAGATTATATAGCCACGCCGAAACCCAATGGCTATCAAAGTCTGCACACTTCGGTTTTCGGCCCGGACGGAAAAGTAACCGAAATTCAAATCCGCACACCGGAAATGCATGACAAAGCGGAAAATGGCATCACCGCCCATTGGGCTTATAAGGAACATAACTATTTCGGCCGCGACCTTAGCGTTTCTAAAAAAGAACTGGCTTGGGTTGAACAATTGCGAGAGTGGCAAAAAGCGGTTAGGGGTAGTGATGAATTTTTGCAGTCGCTCAAAATTGATTTTTTAAAAGATCGGATTTTCGTTTTAACCCCCAAAGGCGACGCCTTAGACCTTCCAGAAGGCGCCACGCCTGTTGATTTCGCTTATGCGATTCACAGCGATGTCGGACATCAATGCGCCGGCGCTAAAGTTAACGGAAAAATTATGCCTTTAAACACCGAACTGCAATCGGGAGACGCGATTGAAATTTTGATCCAAAAAAATAAAAAGCCATCGGAAGATTGGCTTGGTTTCGTAAAAACAAATTTGGCCAAAGAAAGAATCAGAAGCGTTATAAAATTAAAAACGAAAAATTTAAGCCGAGACCGCGTTAAAGCGCCCCCCGCGATTAACCTGCGAGTGGTAGTGCGCGACCGCATTGGCATTTTAAAAGACGTAACCAATATAATCTCTTCCCATAAAATAAATATTCTTTCCGCGAAAAGCGAGGGAGGAAAAGACCCCTATCACTACTTAAATTTTGCGATTGAACCAAAAAATAAACAAAAGCTTGAAGAGCTTTTGTTTTCCATAAAAAAAACCAAAGGAGTGGAAGAAGTGAGTTATAAAATTTAGAATTTAGAATTTAGAATTTTAGCAAGAATCGCGTTAAGTTCTTCCGGAGAATAAAACTCAATAAGAATTTTTCCTCGACCGCCGGTTTTGGCAAGTTTTACCCTTGTTCCGAAAAATTCTTCAAGCCGCGATTCCAGTTCTTTTGACTCCGCGTCAAGCGCGTTTTCCCTTACTTTTTTAGTTATCCCTTTAACTTGCCTCCCCAAACTTTCGGTAGCTCTCACTGAAAGATTTTTTAACAGTATTTCATTCATTAAGGCGATTTTTTGATTATCATCGCTAAGAGCCAAAATCGCCCGACCGTGGCCCTCGGAAATTTTTCCAAGCTCAATCGCTTTTAAGATTTCTATCGGAAGCTCCAAAAGGCGCATTGTGTTAGCCACCAATTCCCGCGATTGCCCGATTTTTAGAGCGACCTCTTTTTGAGTCAGCCCGAATTCTTCTTGAAGCCGCTGGTAACCGCGCGCTTTTTCAACGGCGTTTAAATCGGCTCTCTGGATATTTTCAACTAAAGCCAGCTCCAGTTTTTGTTTTTCTTCGGTTTTCGGCCTGATAACGGCCGGAACAAAATTAAGCCCTGCTATTTTGGCGGCCTTAAGCCGCCGCCCGCCAGCTACCAATTCGTAAGAAACCTTAATGCCCGAAACCGTTTCCTCTTCCGTCTTAGTAACAACCAAGGGTTGTAAAATTCCATGTTCCCTTATTGAACCCGCCAAAGATTCCAGTTCTTCTTTATTAAAATCACGGCGCGGCTGGTAAGGATTTTCTTTTACTCTGTCAATTTCAATCAAAAAAACGCTTTCTCTAATTTTAGGCCCATGCAAATCAGCTCGGACTTCAATTCCTAATCTTTCGTCATGGGAAGATTTTGGAATAAGCGACTCTAGTCCTTTTCCTAAACCCGAAAATTTCATAATTTTTTATCTAAATTAATTATTTCTTGAGCCAACTCTCTGTAAGCATGGCCACCCAAAGAATATGGCGAGTGCCATAAAATTGTTTTGCCGAAACTCGGCGCTTCGGCCAAAGCTACACAGCGAGGTATCGTAGCAGAAAAAACATAATGCGGGAAATTTCTGCGAACTTCTTTTACCACGTCCCGGCTTAATTTTTGCCGCTTATCATACATCGTGAGAAGCGCTCCTTTAACTTTTAAATCCTTTCCTAAATTATGGCGTATTAAATCAATAGTTTCAAGAAGCTGACTGAGGCCTTCAAGCGCGTAATACTCGCACTGGACCGGAATAATCACCTCCTCTGCCGCCACCAGTCCGTTTAAAGTTAAAAGGCCCAAAGAAGGCGGCGAGTCAACTATAATGTAGTCATAGTTGGTTCTTATTTTTCTAAGCAAGTCGTAAAGTCGCCATTCCCGGCGTTCTAAATTTACTAATTCTACCGCGGCGCCCGCCAAAGCGGGCGCCGCCGGCAAAAGATCATAACCGAAAAGACCGGTTTTTTTTATAATTTCTTCCGGCTCCAAAAATTTAGCCAAACAATGATAAATATGCTTATCAATTTTCCGCGAGTCAAATCCCAGGCCGACTGTGGCGTTAGCTTGCGGGTCCAAATCAACAAGCAAGATATATTTTCCAAGTGCCGCAAGATAAGCCGATAAATTTATCGCCGTTGTACTTTTCCCAACTCCCCCTTTTTGATTTGCGATAGCAAGAATCCGCGCCATTATGTATTTACTATACGCCGATTTTATGGCAAAATCAATAAGAAAAATGCCGCGGTGGCGGAACTGGCAGACGCACTGGACTCAAAATCCAGCGAGGGCAACCTCATGAGAGTTCGACTCTCTCCCGCGGCACCAAGACAAAACTTTTCGGCTTTTTGAGAGCCAGATCGTGGGCGGCACAAAGTGCCGCCCATTGATTTTGTGGGGGGAAATCCTCTCCGCTCGGCGCGCGCAGGCGCGCCTCGCGATTAGCCAAAACGAGGTTCGAGCCGAACAAAGTTCGACAAGCAACCTTTTTTGCAAAAAGGTTGCTCTCTTGTGCGATTTTAGGCAGGGATTCTGCCTCTTTTATCCATTCCTCAAGCGGTTCGAGCCAGCCAGTCCGCTTTTGTTCAAGACGGGTAGATTGTTCTTCCAGCGACTTCTTTTCGGAAAGGAGTTTTGCTTTTTCTGTTCGGTAAATTTCTTGCTCGATGTCTTGCTCTAAATATCCATCAAGAAGTCGCTGGAGTTTCGTTGTGATAGTACGGATTCTGTTTCGCGATTCTTGAACAAAAGCGGTTGAGGATTGGGCGGCTTCCTTCTTGTCTTTTCCAAGCATTTCTCGTAATCCTGCCGCCCAATCCGGTCTCAAAGAAAATTTTTGAAGCAAAGAGGAAAGCTGTTTGTCTAATTC
>CAZKLP010000010.1:5835-24509 GCA_964553885.1 uncultured Candidatus Saccharibacteria bacterium | reverse complement strand
CGGGATAATTGCATATATTTGGTTTTTGGAATATTATAAAATTTATTATGGCGGAATTATTTGGTCCAAAAACCGAAGAAAAAATTTTGGATTTTTGGCAGAGGGAGCAAATTTTTGAGAAACTCCGAAAAAAAATCAGAGGCCAGAAAAAATGGTCTTTTTTGGACGGGCCGATT
Organism: uncultured Candidatus Saccharibacteria bacterium; assembly: GCA_964553885.1. Classification (GTDB taxonomy): domain Bacteria; phylum Patescibacteriota; class Minisyncoccia; order UBA10092; family UBA10092; genus JACPHB01. Next base: position 24,333 of record CAZKLP010000010.1, on the reverse strand, counting down.
ACCGCCAACAATCCCATGGGTGTTCACCACGCGTGGGGCCGGACTTATAAAGACCTGTTTCAGAGATACAAAGCGGCGCGGGGTTTTGACCAGAGGTTTCAGAACGGATTTGACGCTCAAGGCCTTTGGGTGGAAGTGGAGGTGGAAAAAGAACTGGGTTTTAAATCAAAAAAAGACATTGAGAAATACGGCATTGCCAAATTCGTGGAAAAATGTAAAGAGCGCGTGAGAAAGTATTCCTCAATTCAAACGAAGCAGTCAATCAGGCTGGGCCAATGGATGGACTGGAAAAACAGTTATTATACGATGTCTAATGAAAATAATACCGCCATCTGGCACTTTCTAAAAAAATGTAAAGAGAAGGACTTGCTTTACAAGGGTCTTGACGTGGTGCCTTGGTGCTGGCGCTGTGGCACGGCTATTTCCCAGCACGAGATATTGACCGAGGACTACAAAGAAGTTACCCATGATTCAGTTTATATAGAGTATCCTATAGATGGCAAAAAAAATACTTATCTTTTGGTTTGGACAACAACTCCATGGACTTTGCCGGGAAACGCGGCGGTAGCTGTTGACTCCGATAAAGTTTATGCAGAAGCGACGGGAGAAGTTGATGATAATACATATTATCTTATAAAAACGGCGGCGGAAAAATTAAATCTGAAAATCATCAGGACTTTCAAAGGTAAAGAATTGACCGGTTTAACTTACAAATCGCCTTTTGACAACTTGCTGGCCGTTAAAAAATCTTTGTCCGGTTATATCCATAAAGTTTTTGCCACTGATTCCCGTATTTTGCCGGTCAGCGAGACGGAAGGCACGGGACTCATTCATATCGCGCCCGGTCAAGGCGTAGAAGATTATAGATTAGGCAAAAAACTCAAGATTCCGGCAATCAATTTAATTGACGACGCGGCCGTTTATCTTAAAGGCCTGGGGCAGTTTAGCGGTAAAAACGCTAAAGAACATCCGGAGATAATTATTAACTACCTAAAAACTGCGGGTTTTCTTTTTGACGCTCCAAAATATACCCACCGTTATCCCATCTGCTGGAGATGTAAGACCGAATTGGTTTGGAAAATCGCCGACGAATGGTACATATCAATGGATAAATTAAGGCATCCGCTAATAAAAATTGCCAAAAAAATCAAATGGATTCCTTCATTCGGCCTTAAAAGGGAAGTTGACTGGTTAAAAAACATGTCCGACTGGCTGATTTCTAAAAAAAGATACTGGGGACTGGCACTGCCTATTTTTGAGTGCCGATGCGGCAATTTTGAAGTTGTCGGTTCTCTATCCGATTTTGACAAACTGTCGCCTAAAAAACTTAATAATTATATATTTTTACGTCATGGCGAAGCAGAAAATAATAGGCTTAAAATTACTTCTTCCTATCCGGAAAAAAAGAAATATCATTTAACCGTCAATGGCGTTAAAGAAATTGAAAAACTTATTCCATGGTTTAAGAAAAAAAACGTGGATTTAGTGTTTTCTTCCGATCTTTTGCGGACCAAAGAAACCGCTCAAATTATTGCTGGCTCTTTAGGTAAAAAAATAATTTTTGACAAGCGTTTAAGAGAACATAATTTTGGCGCCTACAATGGTCGCAATCGCGAAGAATGGATCTCTTTATTTAACCATCAAATGATAAATCAATACACTCTTAGGCCAAGTGGCGGCGAGAATTTAAAAGATGTCCAAAAAAGAATGTTGGATTTCTTGAAAGCAATAGATAGGGAATACGAAGGCAAAACAATTTTAATTGTCAGCCATGCTAATCCGATAATCGCGGCCGTGAGCGCGTATCAGAGTTACGAAAATAAAGAAATATTGAATATGGAAAAAAATTTCCACATTATAAACATTACCGGCTCCATTGTTGAAATGTCCGGCCACAACTGGCCCTATAATGATGAAGGCGATTTGGATCTGCACCGGCCCTACGTTGATGAAATTAAAATTAGGTGCACCAAATGCGGCAAAAATGTCTCGCGTATTTTAGACGTCGGCAACCCATGGCTTGATGCCGGGATTGTGCCTTACTCAACTATGGGATATTGGAGTGACAAAAAATATTGGCGCAAATGGTTTCCCGCCGAATTAGTTGCCGAATCCTTCCCAGGGCAGTTTAAAAATTGGTTTTATTCTTTGATTGTAATGAGCGCGGTTTTAGAAAAAGTTCCGCCGATGAAAACGGTTTTTGGTTACGCTTCGGTTCGCGATGAAAAAGGAGAAGAAATGCATAAGTCAAAAGGAAATGCCATTTGGTTTGACGAGGCGGCGGAAAAAGTAGGAGTTGATGTTATGCGTTGGTTATACGTTAAACAAAATCCGGCGGATAATTTAAAATTCGGATACGCGTCGGCAAAAGAATCTGAAAGAAAACTTGTAAATCTTTGGAACAGTTTCACTTTCTTTAAAACCTACGTCTCAAAAATTGAAAATTTAAAATTGAAAATTGAAAATTCCAGCTTGCTGGACAAGTGGATTCTGTCGCGCCTGAATAGTTTAATAGAAAAAGTTGCTAAAAATTTAGATAAATACGATCCCGCTTCTGCCAGCAGAGCGATTGAAGAATTTTTTATCCAAGATCTTTCTTTATGGTATATCCGCCGTTCGCGAGGAAGGTTTCAAAGACCGAAATCGGAGCGTGAAAAAGAAGAGGCGGCCGCGGTTCTTTACGCGACATTCTTAAATTTATCAAAACTTATCGCTCCATTTCTGCCGTTTTTATCCGAGGAAATTTACTTATACTTAACCCGCTTCGCTAAAGCTCCAGCGAGGCAAGAAGATAAAACAATGCCCGATTCGGTTCATCTCTGCGATTTTCCGAAATCTGACAAGAAGTTTATTAACTTGAAATTGGAAGAACAAATGGATTTGGTCAGGGAAATTGCCGCCAGAAGTTTGGCACTTAGGGCGGAAGTCGGCATTAAGGTAAGACAACCCCTCGCTTCGCTCAAAATCCGAAATTCTAAATCCGAAATTCGAAAAAATGATGAGTTATTGCATTTAATCAAAGATGAAGTAAACGTGAAAAAAATCTTTTTTAATAAGAATATTAAAAAAGATTTTGAGTTAGACACAAAAATCACCGCTGAACTCAAAGAAGAGGGGCTTATAAGAGAATTGGCGAGGCAGATCCAAGGAATGAGAAAAGACGGAGGACTTTCGCCAAAAGATATCATAAGAATTTATTTTAAAATTGACGATATTTATTTAAAAAATATTATCGTAAAACGGCAAAAAAACTTAATGTCAGATACAGGCGCCAAATTCGTTGAATTTATAGGCATTATAAAAGATAGTTTGCTCATTGATCGCCATTTAGAAATGGAAAATAAACCAATTTGGATTGGTGTTCTGAAAATCTGAAAAATGAATCTCTATATTCCTATCCTAGCGCCCAATGCTTAATACCTAATTCATATCCATGCCCGCCTATCGAACTAACGCCATTATTTTAAAAAGAGAAAATATTTTTGAGGCCGACCGGGTTTATCACTTATATACAGAAGATTTCGGAAAAATTAGAACCATCGCCGGAAGCGCTCGAAAAATTAATTCTAAGCTCGCCGGCCACTTGGAACCGTTTAATCTAATTTGGGTGGAGTTGATGTCTAAAAAAAACGGTGATTTATTTATTACCACTGCCCTGTCTTTTAAAGAATTATTAAGTCATAATGCATCGCCGGTTCAAACCGCTCTTTTTGCCAAAATGGCCGATTTTGCTTGTTTGATGCTGAAGGGTTCGCAAAAAGACGAAATATTATGGAATTATATTTTAGAAAGTTTTGTAAAAGCAGATTTAGTTGACTCCGCCCTTCAGCTGAAGGGCGGAGTTGAAGTAGGCAATGACCCGCCCGAACGACTGACATCATCCAGTCGGGCGGGTAAATTTTTAAACGCTTACAAATCCGGTTTCGTTGAAATATTGGGATTTGGGGATAATGTGGAAGAAGCTTTGTGGTATAATTACTGACAATGGTCCAAATTCCTTCATCTATGACGCCGCCGGAATTTTCAAAAATATCGCTGCCGCAAGCAGTTCGTTTTTTCAGCCCTCGGCAAAAGAAAATTCTTATCACCCTAAGCGTTGCTTTTCTTATCGTTGTTATTTTAAGCAGTGTCGGTTTTTATTTTTGGCTCACCTCATTTAAAAAATCGCGGGTTGATTTTAATATTTCCGGGGCCGCTCAAACGGCTAGCGGAGAGCAAGTTACTTATCAAATTTCTTATTGGAACAATACTAATCAAATTCTTCAAAACGCAAGTTTAACGGTTCGTTATCCTCAAGAAGCGGTGGTTATTGACAGCAAAAGGTTGTTAAATATTGATTTAGGGAATATCGGTATTGGAGGCGGCGGTAAAGTTGAAGTTAATTTAGCTTTTGTCGGTCCGGATAAAAGTATCCAAAAACTTCAGGCCGTTTTAAGTTATAAACCGCAAAATAACGCTTCAACATTTGAAAATGATGCCGTTAAAGAAGTGGCGATAAGCGGCTCGGCGTTGATTATTGATTTTAAAACACCGGAAACGATTTTGCCCAATACTCGGAATACTTACGTGATTCATTATAAAAATAACACCGAGCGTGTTTTTAAAAATGTTTCGATTGAAGCAAGTTATCCGCAAAATTTTAATTTTATATCTTCCGACATAACGCCCGCGAAAAGCAATAACATTTGGAATTTAGGCGATCTAAATCCAAACGAAGAGGGCGACATCACCATTTTAGGAATTTTAAGGAATGTTGAAAACGCCAATTTTGAGCTATTCATCGGTATTAGAGAAAATGACAAATTTTTTAAATTTAGCCGCAATTCTGCCCAAATTAATTTGATTGCTCCGCCTATTCAGGTTGATATATCGGTAAATAACCAGCCCAACAGTACCGTAAATATTGAAGATTTCTTGCAATTTAAAATCAACTACAAAAATAATGCCGGTATTGTCTTGTCCGATGTTGTTTTGAAAGCCAAACTTAACGGCTTGATGTATGATTTTTCTTCCATTAAAACGGAGGGTTTTTATAATGGTTCGGATAATACCATCATATGGAACGCGGGGAATGTGGCTGAATTTAGAAATTTATCGCCGGGCGGTTCGGGTGAAGTAGAATTTCAAATCAAGGTTAAACCTCAGTATGTAATAAGAACGTTCAGAGATAAAAATTTCTTGCTTCAAGTTTTAGCGACGATGGAAACACCAACTGTGCCGCCGTTTTTAGCGATTAAATCGCTCTCGGTTTCAAGTGATTTAGCTATAAAAGTCAATACCAAAGTGGAACTTAAAAATAAAGGTTATTACTATGACGAGGATTTAAAAAATTCCGGACCCTTGCCTCCGAAGGTAGGCAAAACTACTACCTATACCGCACATTGGCAGCTTGTGAATTATTCTAACGACCTTGACAAAGTTATTGTTAAAGCAATTTTGCCGGAAGGCATTAGTTGGCTTAACAAAAAATCCGGAGCCGGCGCCGCCACTTTGGAGTATAATGACAGAACTAGCGAACTTACTTGGAATATCGGTAAATTACCGGCCGCTACCGGCGTACTGCTTGATTCGTATGAAGTAATTTTTCAGGTAGCCCTAACGCCTTCGTCAAAAAATGTAAATACTATTATGCCGGTTATCGGCGACTTAAATTTAACCGCTGAAGATATTTTTACCGGCAATAATATTACTATAACGGTTCCGGCGTTAAAAACCGATATGCCGGACGATTTCGGCGTCGGTTTTGTTAAAGGCCGCGTCCAGCCGTAAAAATATTATTATTGACAAAAATGCGCTCATTATTTATTTAATATGTAGAGAAGATAACATCGTACTTTTATAGTATTAGCCAAGGCAATGAGGGCTATGATGTTGAATTCAGTTCTTTTGGGTTTTGTTGCTTTACTGTTCATGCTCAGTGCTCAATTATCAGTAGTTTCCGCGAATCAATGCGTTCCTTTGCCTGATGGCGCAGTGCCGGATGAATCAAGCGCTGGTTGGACAAAAGAAACATATACACCCGCCGAAGGTTACTTGATGTCAGCACAAACGAAAAACGGAAAACTCGTAACCATTGGTAGGCGGAAGTATTACATCCATAATAACGGAATGAATCTCGGAGTATATTCATACTTTGGAAAGGTGGGATTTAAGGCTTGGTCGTGTGACAAGGATCGCGATCCGGTTACGGGCGATACCCCTGATCACATGATTGCCGTACCGCAGCCAGATGGTAGTTGGCTAATCCGTCATGCCCAAAGTCCTGATAAAGTAGAGGTGGCTTTCGGCACTGACGGAAGTCCAACGGGTGTTACGATTACACTCGACGGAGTCGAAACGTGGTTTAGTAGATGGACATTATTTGATAAATAATCCTTATGAGGGATGCTAGAAATTCTAGCATTTTTTTATTGATATTTTTATGCATATCCTCAATTCCTTGCTATAGTCAGAAATTGAGGATATTATACTAACAATAAAAAGAGTATATTATATCAACAGTAAAAATATGATTATGAAATTTAAAAAATTATATGTTGCATAAAAGATCGTTAACCAGGGATATTTTGTTTATGGCCGCTTCAGGCACATTAATTTTATCGTCACTATTTGCGCCCAATGTTGCCCAGCTTTTAAAACCTCTGATGCGCTGGCGCAGAAATTGGGATAAAATGGATCGCCGCCGCATTTATAACGCCATTGAACGATTAAATAAAAAAAGATTAATAGAGTTAGTAGAAAAAGGCGACCAGACCCATATAAAAATTACTGTTAACGGCAAGAATTTATTAAAACGATTCGATTACGACGATTTAGGGTTATTAAAAGCTAAAAAATGGGATAAAAAATGGCGGTTAGTGATTTTTGATATTCCGGAGAAAAATAAAAAAGAACGTCTCGCAATTTCTAAAAAACTAAAAGACATTGGTTTTTATCCAATGCAAAAGAGTGTTTTTATTTATCCTTATGATTGTCGTGATGAAATTGATTTTATTTGCGAGTTTTTGTCTGTAAGCCATTATGTAAATTACTGCGTTGTAGAACTTTTAGACAAAAAAGAAGGCGATCTGCGCAGGTTTTTCAATGTTCTCTAATAACATTTATCCTCAAAACCTTACTATCGCTAACAATTGAGGATGAAAGAAAATTGATTTTAAATCGTTATTTATGTTATTTTAATATTTGAAAGAAATTACAAAAATATTAAAGTCAAAAATGAAAACCCAATCAGATTTAATGGAAAAAATTGTGTCTTTGGCTAAAAGACGGGGGTTTATTTTTCCCGGCAGTGAAATTTACGGGGGACTGGCAAATTCATGGGATTACGGCCCCGTGGGCGTTGAACTCAAGAATAACATCAAACAGTTTTGGTGGAAAAAGTTTGTTCAGGAAAGAGACGACATGGTCGGTATTGATTCGGCTTTAATAATGAATCCGAAGGTCTGGGAAGCGAGTGGGCATCTTAGCGCTGGATTTGCGGACACGCTTGTGGAATGCGAGATATGTCATGAGCGTTTTCGTTGCGATAATCCTCTTGATCCATCTGAAGAGATATTCAGCCACATGGATAAACATTCTGGCAGGGAATCGATGAGCTTCGAAAAGGTAAAAGAAAAACTCACCAAGCCGAGGAAATTTAATTTAATGTTTAAGACTTCTATTGGACCGACAGAAGATAGTGCAAGTGTCGTGTATCTTCGCCCCGAAACCGCCCAAGGAATGTTTGTTGATTTTAAAAATGTTTTAAACACAAGCCGGAAACAAATTCCATTCGGTATCGCTCAAATCGGCAAGGCTTTCAGGAACGAAATTACGCCGGGAAATTTCATTTTTAGAACCCGCGAATTTGAACAAATGGAAATCGAATATTTTATTCCGGCGCCCAAAAAAGACAAAGATTGGCAGGAACATTTTGAATATTGGAGGAAAGAAATGCATGATTGGATGGAAAAAGATTTGGGTTTAGACAAAGAGCGTATTTATGAACTTGAAGTGCCCGAAGATAAACGCGCCCATTATTCAAGGCGGACAATAGATTTTGAATATGACTTTCCTTTCGGTAAAGACGAACTTTACGGTTTGGCTTATCGGACAGATTTTGATTTGAAAAATCATTATAAAGAAGCGCCTTACAGAGATCCGCAAACAGGTGATGAATTTTGGCCCCACGTTATTGAGCCGACCTGGGGAGTTGACCGTTCGGTTTTAGCGGTGCTTGTTGAAGCGTACCGCGAAGAAAAAGACCGTGTCGTTTTAAAACTAACGCCAAAGTTAGCGCCATATAAGGTGGCGGTTTTTCCGCTTTTGGCCAATAAGCCAGAACTTGTAAAATTAGCGAGAAAAATTTATGATGATTTGCGGCCGCGATTTATGGTTGCCTGGGATGATCGGGGCAATATTGGAAAACGCTACTTTAGCCAAGACGAATTGGGGACGCCATTCTGCGTCACGGTTGATTTTGACTCTCTTCTAGACAAAAAAGTTACCGTTCGCGATCGGGATTCGATGAAGCAAGAAAGAGTTTCAATTTCAAAATTGTCAGAATATTTTAAAGATAAATTAAATGTATAAAAAAACCACATTAGATAATGGTTTAAGAATTATTACAGTGCCAATGGCCGATACTAAAACGGTAACTGTTTTGGTGCTCGTGGCGACCGGCTCTAAATATGAAACTAAGGAAATAAACGGTATTTCTCATTTTTTAGAGCACATGACTTTCAAAGGAACCAGCAAGCGATCAACACCCTTAACTATTGTTGAGCCTCTCGATAGAATTGGCAGCCAGTACAACGCTTTTACCGGGCAGGAATATACCGGATACTACGCTAAAGCCAATGGCCGGCATCTGGATTTACTGCTCAACATTGTATCCGATATTACATTAAATCCCAAGTTTGAGCAGGAGGAAATTAATAAAGAAAGAGGGGTAATTATTGAAGAGATAAATATGTACGAAGACAACCCGGCGAGAAAACTTGGCGACATTTGGACAGATCTTTTATACGGCGATCAACCGGCCGGATGGGATACGGCTGGTAAAAAAGAAATTATTGCCGAGCTGATGCGCGACGACTTTGTACGGTACCACAACGACCATTATGTTGCGTCAAAAACCGTCGTGATTGTTTCCGGAATGATTGAACGCGGCGATATTGTCGGTAAAATAAGAAAACTTTTCAAATCAATTAGCGGCGCTATAGGAAAAAATAAAGTTCCGGTCAAAGAATTTCAAAAAAAACCGGAGGCTAGGGTATTTTACAAAAAAACCGATCAAACCCATATTGCCTTGGGAGTCAGGTCTTATTGTATTTTTGACAAGCGGCGCTACGCGGCCGATATTCTGGCCACTATTTTGGGCGGCGGTATGTCATCGCGCCTGTTTCAGTTGCTCCGAGACAAGATGGGAGCGGCTTATTACGTAAGAACTATTTCCGACGAATCAACGGATACCGGCAATTTTGCCACATGGGCTGGAATAGATAATCGCCGGGTTGAAGAAATAATCAGGGCGATTTTAGACGAATATCAAAAAATTAAGCGCGTTAAAGTAAGCGCGGCAGAACTTACCAAGGCGAAAGAACATCTTGAAGGCAGTTTAATTTTAGGGATTGAGACCTCCGATGAGCTTGCCAGTTTTTATGGTTTCCAGGAAATTTTAAAGCGCGAGATCTTAAAGCCGGAAGAAGTAATAAAAAAAATCAGAGCCGTAACCGCTAAAGATGTTTTAGAAGCGGCTAAAGATATTTTAAAGTCCGAAAAATTGAATCTGGCGATCATTGGCCCGTATAAAGACAAAAAACGATTTGCCACCTTATTAAAAATATAGTACAATTGAGCCGTAATATTTTTTATGGCCGCAGGCAAAAGGACAATTATAGAAATTTCACCCAAAACAATACTTTGGGCGCTTTTAATTGGCGTTCTGGCAGTTTTGCTTTATATGGTTCGCGACATTATAGGGATTTTGATTTTTGCCGTTATAATTTCTTCGGCAATTGAGCCCCTGCTTCAGTACTCCGAAGCCAAAAAAATTCCCCGCCTTCTGTCTTTAATCGTAATTTATATTTTGTTTTTCGTATTTTTTGCGGCTTTAATTTATATTCTTTTGCCGCTTATGCTTGACCAGCTTAGAAATTTTTCGGAAAATTATCCGACTTATTTCGGTAAAATAGAGGAAGTTGCCGGCACCATAACATTTTTACCGGGGCTTTCAGCAAATCTTCACGACTTATTAACTCAACTGACCGGTCAAATTCCAAGCTTTACTTCGCTGATTTCTTACGCTTCATCCATATTCGGCGGCGTTATTTCTTTTTTGGTGGTTCTGGTGGTTTCTTTTTATCTGGCTTTATCTCGAGGCGCTTTAGATGATTTTTTAAGTTCGGTGATGCCGCCTCAATTTGAGGCCTATGCGCATAGCTTATGGGTTAGGGCTCAGAAAAAAATGGGCCGCTGGCTGCAAGCCCAACTGCTTTTGAGTATTTTTATCGCGGTAGTTGTTGGCGTTGGCCTTTGGATTTTGGGAGTAAAATACGCTTTTCTTATTGCTATAGCCGTGGGGATGCTTGAAATCGTTCCTTTTGTCGGTCCGATAATAGCCGGCGGTCTCGCGACGCTTTTGGCATTGTCTCAATCGGCGGTTTTAGGGCTTTGGACTCTTATTTTCTTTATTGCCGTTCAACAACTTGAAAACCATATTTTGGTTCCGCTTCTTATAAAAAAACTGGTTGGACTTAATCCTGTGGCGGTTATTCTCGCTATTTTAGTTGGCGCGAAATTAGGAGGAATTTTAGGAATTCTTTTAGCCGTTCCTTTGGCGGCCGTGGTTGACGAGTTCTTTGTTGACTTGGCGAAAAAGAAATCGGTCAGTTCTCCGGTTGGGCTTGCGGTTGCGCCTATAAAAAATATAAATTCAGAAACGCTAATATAGTGATAATAAAATTTCTATTTTTGTTGTTTTTAGGAGGCCTTATCGTTCTGGCTTCTTTTCTATTCGGCTGGTATTTTGGTTTGACGTCGCTATTTAGCTGGTGGTTTGCCAATAGTTTTCATTTTCTCGGTGGAGTTTACGCTTTTTTCTTTATTAAATTTATTTTTGGCGCCACGCGCAAGTATCATAAAACGGATACCGCGTTTTTAATGAAAATTATAATCTTTTCCGGCGGCGCTTTAATACTCGGAGTAATATGGGAATGGTATGAGTTCATCTTTTTTTATCGGCATGGAACTTTTGGATTATCTCCGAAGAGCATTTCCGTTTATTTCGATACCCTGACCGATTTAATTTTTGATTTACTAGGCGCTTTATCGGCCGGAATTTACTTTATTATTAGAAATGGCAAAAATAAATAAGAAATTTTATATAACAACTTCAATACCGTATGTTAATGCCGACCCTCATGTCGGTTTTGCCATGGAGATTATTCAGACGGATGTTTTGGCGCGTTATCACCATAAAAATGGCGATGAAACTTTCTTTTTAACAGGAACGGATGAACACGGTGTAAAAATTGTTAGAGCCGCAGAGGCCGCGGGAAAGTCGCCCAAGGAATTTGTTGACGAAATTTCTGAAAAATTTAAGGCGCTTAAAGAAGCGCTGAATTTATCATGGGATGATTTTATCAGGACTTCCGACCAGAAGCGTCACTGGCCCGGAGCGCAGAAATTATGGCAAGAACTGGAAAGAGCCGGTGATATTTATAAGAAAAATTACAAAGGGCTTTATTGTGTAGGACATGAAGCGTTTGTAACCGAAAAAGACTTAGTCCCGACGCCAAAGGGTCGGGACTCCGACCAAAGCGTCGAAGTTGACTATGTTTGTGCTATCCATAAAACTAAACCAGAGATAATTGAAGAAGAAAATTATTTTTTCCGTCTTTCAAAATATTCCAAGGAAATAGAATCAAAAATTAAAGATAACGAATTACGAATTATTCCTGAAACAAGAAAGAATGAAATTCTATCGCTTTTAAAAGAAGGACTTGAAGACATAAGTTTTTCCAGGCCGAGTAAGAATTTGAGCTGGGGCGTTCCCGTTCCCGATGACCCGGATCATACGATGTATGTCTGGTGCGACGCGCTTTCAAATTATATTTCCGCTCTGGGCTATGGCGGTGAAGATGAATCCAAATTTAAAAAATATTGGCCAGCCGATGTCCATGTTATCGGCAAAGATATTTTGCGGTTTCACGCCGCTATTTGGCCCGGCATGCTTATTGCGGCTGGCTTGCCGCTGCCAAAAGCCATCTTTGTCCACGGCTTTATATCAGTTGGCGGCGAAAAAATGTCAAAAACAATCGGAAACGTAATTGACCCGTTCGAAGTGGTAAAAAAATATGGCGCCGACGCCTTGCGTTATTATCTTTTGAGGGAAATTCCATCCGGCGGAGACGGCGATTTTACTTACGGAAAATTTGAAGAAAGATACAACAGCGATTTAGCCAAGGGGATAGGTAATTTAGTTGCTCGCATTTTGGCATTGGCTGAAAAATCGGATATTTCCGTTCAAAGCGGGTTGTTTGATGAAATTATAAAAGACGCGGATAAAAATATTGAAGAATTTATAAATGAATTCAAATTCAATGAAGCAATAGCGGCTGCTTGGCAGCTTGTTTCAGTCGGGGACAAATATATAGATGATAAAAAACCATGGGCACTGGATTCCAGCTCTCCGGATTATAAAAAAATCGTCGGCTCACTTTTGTTTTTGATTTCAGAAATAGGTCAGCTGATTGAACCATTTCTTCCGGAAACTTCCGAAAAAATCGCCGACCTTATTAAAAATAAAAAAAGCGGTGTTTTATTCCCTCGATTGAAATAAATGCTGTTTGATTCGCACTCTCATCTTCATTTTTCGCAGTTTGACAATGATCGCGAAGAGGTTATAAAAAAACTTCGCGATTTTGATATTAAAGTTGTAAACGTCGGGACTGATTTTGAAGAGTCCGAGAGGGCGGTTGAACTCTCAAAAAAATACCCCGATTTTATGTGGGCTTCAGTCGGTTTGCATCCAAATGATAATCTGAAAGAAAATTTTGATATCTCTAAATATAGAGAATTGGCGAAAATCCTAAATGTTGTCGCGATAGGCGAGTGCGGGCTGGATTATTTCCGTTCACCGAGCGAAGCGGAAATTACAAGGCAAAAAGAAATTTTTGTTAAACAAATTGAAATAGCGCAAGAATTAAAAAAACCGCTTATTCTTCATTGCCGTTCTTCAGTTGGCACCCAAGATGCTTACGAAGATGCGATTGAAATTTTGAAATTTAAATATTTAAATATTTCAACCGGTAATGGCGTTGCGCATTTTTTCTCCGGATCCAAAGAAACCGCTAAAAAATTTTTGGACTTGGGATTTTATATTTCATTTGCCGGACCAATAACGTTTGCCAACGAATATAAAGAAGTTGTGGAATTTGTTCCGATTGATCGGATTTTAATTGAAACTGACGCGCCATTCGCGGCGCCCATTCCTCACAGAGGCCGGCGCAACGAACCGGTTTATGTTGAGTTTGTGGCGCGAAAAATAGCCGAATGGAAAAGATTAAGTTTCAAAGAAGTTGCGGATAAAGCAACAGAAAATGCGATAAAACTTTTTAATATAAAATGATTTTAAGGTCAATTTGCATGTTTATTTCCGATCGGCTGAAAACCTGCAATTTGGAAAATCCAATCAATTTTAAAACCCCACACGGTGGGGTTTTAATAGTTATCATCCGAATTTAATTCCCTGAGCAAGCGGAAGGTTCCCAGACCAATTAATAGTGCATGTTTGCCGCCGCATATAGGCCTTCCAAGAATCGCTTCCGGCTTCACGGCCGCCTCCGGTATCTTTCTCTCCGCCGAAAGCTCCGCCAATTTCCGCGCCGCTTGTCCCGATATTAACATTGGCGATACCGCAGTCGCTTCCGCGATGGCTTAAAAATGTTTCCGCGGCAACGAGACTATTGGTGAAAATTGCCGAAGAAAGCCCTTGCCGCACATTATTATTTACTTCAATCGCTTCTTCCAAATCGTTGACTTCAATGATGTAAAGAACGGGCGCGAATGTTTCTTCGCGCATGATTGGTAAATATTTTGTCGCTTTCACAAGCGCGGGTTTAACAAAAAATCCGTGTCCTAAAATTTTTTCGCTTCCATAAATAATTTCACCGCCTTGTCCTTTTATTCTTTCAATAGCAAAGGCCATGTCATTTACAGCGCGGTTATTTACTAGTGGTCCCATAAGAGTTTTTGGATTCAATGGATTACCAATGGTTATTTGGCTATAAGCGCTAACAAGCCTTTCAGTCAATTCTTTAAAAATTTTTTTCTGAACGATAAGCCGCCTAATTGTGGTACAGCGCTGTCCCGATGTTCCTATGGCGCCAAAAAGAATGGCTCGGACTGCCAAATCAATATTGGCATCGTCCATAACAATTACGGCGTTGTTGCCGCCGAGTTCCAATATGGTTTTTCCGAATCTTTTACTTACCGTTTCGGCGATTTGCCGACCCATTTCACAGGAGCCGGTGGCGCTGATAAGCGGAATCCGTCGGTCATGGATCATTGTTTCTCCGATTGTTTTGCCGGATCCGATAACCAGATTAAAAATTCCATAAAGGTTGTTATTTTCCATTACGCGATTACAGATATTTTGAACCGCAATAGCGCATAATGGAGTTTCGCTTGACGGTTTCCAAATCATAGTGTTGCCGCAAACGGCGGCAATAGTGGCATTCCAAGCCCAGACTGCAACAGGAAAGTTAAAAGCGGTTATAATTCCAACAGGACCAAGAGGATGCCACTGTTCGTACATCCGGTGGCCGGGTCGTTCGCTATGCATTGTGAGGCCGTAAAGCTGGCGGGAAAGTCCCGCGGCAAAGTCGCAGATATCAATCATTTCCTGAACTTCACCCTCGCCTTCGGCAATAATTTTTCCCATCTCAAGCGACACCAAAGCGCCCAATTCCTTTTTATGTTCGCGAAGCTTATTGCCTATTTGCCGCACGATTTCGCCGCGCCTAGGGGCGGGCAATATTCGCCATGTTTTAAATGTTTCCTGTGCCGATTTCATTACTCGTTCATAATCATCGTGTCCGGCTTGCTTTATTCGCGCGATAATACCATTAGTCGAGGGATTTATTGAAGCAAGTTCTTTGCCGCTCGGATTCGCGAGCCAGGATCCATCGCAAGCGCCGGAATTAACAGCTTTGATGCCCAACCGCTGCATAATGTTCAACTGACCTCTGATTTCATAGTCCATAAGAACTTCCTCCATATTGGTTTTTTAAATTACTAAAAGTATCTATTTAATAAATCAATTTTGACAATTTGTCAATTGCCTTAGGTAATTTTTTTAGTTAAACTAAATAACATGTATGATGCTCAAAAAATAGAAAAAAAGTGGCAGAAAATCTGGGACAAAGAGAAACTATATAAAACTAAGGATAAGGTTAAGGGTAAACAAAACTTTTATCATTTGGTGATGTTCCCGTATCCTTCGGGCAATCTTCATATTGGTCATTGGTATAATTTCGCGCCGGCCGATGTTTATGCCCGCTTTAAAAGAATGCAGGGATTTAATGTTTTAAGCCCGATAGGTTTTGACGCTTTCGGATTGCCTGCGGAAAACGCGGCGATAACAAGAAAAATTCATCCCAAAAACTGGACTTATAAAAATATTGGGACAATGAGGAGCCAGCTTAAGTCGCTTGGCGCGACTTACGATTGGTCTCGCGAGGTAATTACGGCGGATCCCTCTTATTACAAATGGACGCAGTGGATATTTTTAAAAATGTTTGAAACGGGCCTTGCTTATAAAAAGAAAGCGCTGGCCAATTGGTGCCCGAAAGATCAGGCGATTCTGGCAAATGAGCAGGTAGTTGACGGCAAATGCTGGCGGCATCCTGATACCTTGGTTATTCAGAAAGAAATTGACCAGTGGATGCTAAAAATAACCGATTACGCCGAAGAATTATTGGAGGGCTTGGATAAATTGGATTGGCCGGAACGCACCAAGCTGATGCAAAAGAACTGGATAGGAAAATCAATTGGAGCTATTGTTCAATTCAAAATACTAAATACTAAGTACCAAATACCGATTTTCACAACCAGGTCGGATACGCTTTTTGGCGCTACCTATATGGTGCTTTCGCCGGAACATCCGCTGGTAGAACAAATCACGGTCAGAGCGCAAAAAGAAAGGGTCCGCCATTATGTCACCAATACCCATCTTAAAACGGAAATTGAAAGAACATCTCTTGAAAAAGAAAAAACCGGAGTATTTACTGGCGCTTACGCGATAAATCCTGTTAATAATGAAAAAGTTCCTGTCTGGATTTCCGATTATGTTTTAATGAGCTATGGAACTGGCGCTATTATGGCGGTGCCGGCTCATGATGAGCGCGACTTTGAGTTCGCTAAAAAATTTAATCTGCCCATAATAAAAGTTATTGATCCCGGGCGCGAATGGCCTGAAGATAAGCCGTATTCCGAGGGAGGATTAATGATTAATTCCGGTGAGTTCACCGGTTTGAAATCAGCCGATGGCAGGAAAAAAATTACCGAAAAACTTAAAAAAGATGGTTTGGGAGATTTTTCAACTCAATATAAAATACGTGATTGGATTATTTCCCGCCAAAGATATTGGGGCGTGCCAATTCCCATTATTTATTGCGGGAAATGTGCTTCTACAGGTTCAGCGCCAGGTGGCATTGTTCCTGTGTCAGAAAAAGATTTACCGGTAAAATTACCACCGCTTAAAAATTTTAAGCCTGTCATGGGAGGCAAATCTCCGTTAGATAGAGTCAAAAGTTTTATGAATGTAAAGTGCCCAAAATGCGGTGACAAAGCAAGGCGGGAAACCGACACAATGGACACCTTTGTTGATTCATCCTGGTATTTTTTGCGTTATACCGATCCGCTAAATAAAAAGCGATTTGCCGATCCGGAAAAATTAAAATCATGGTTGCCGGTGAATATGTACATCGGCGGAGCCGAACACGCGGTTTTACACCTCCTTTATTCCCGATTTTTTATTAAGGCCTTAAAAAAAATGGGATATCTGAAATTTGACGAGCCGTTTACATCGTTGCGCCACCAAGGGGTTATTTTGGGAGAGGACGGGCAAAAAATGTCTAAATCTCGCGGCAATATTGTTGATCCGGACAGTTTGGTCAGAGAGTTTAGCGCCGATACCGTCAAGATGCACCTGTGTTTCATGGGCGAGTACAGCCAAGGAGGCCGTTGGAATCCGAAAGGGATATTGGGAATAAAAAGATTCCTGGATAGAATATATGCTAAATTTTTGTCCTTTAGGGACATCTCCCGTAGGGAGACAATTTTAAAAACTAGTGATAATTTACAAAAATTATTACATCAGACAATTAAGAAGGTGGGGGATGATATTGAGACATTACGGTTCAATACCGGAATAAGCGCGCTCATGATTTTATTTAATGGAATTGAAAAAGAAAATATTTCTAAAGATACCGCTAAAATATTTTTAAAATTGTTAGCGCCGTTCGCGCCGCATTTTATGGAAGAACTTTGGGTAATGCTTGGAAATAGAAAATCTATTCATTTAGAAGCATGGCCGGTTTATAACATCAAGCTTACAGAAGAGGCAGAGTATGAACTCATAATCCAAATCAACGGCAAAATGCGCGATAAAATTAAAATTTCCAAAAAACTTGAAAATCTGGAAGTAGAAAAGCTTGTTTTAAAACGCGAAGCGGTTAAGAAATATCTTGGTAATAAATTACCCCAGAAAATAATTTTTGTCCCCAATAGGTTAATAAACCTAGTTATTTAGCGATATTATTGTCTCCGGAGAGTAATTGTTTTTGATGTGTAATAAATTAGCTATAGCATAATTATTAAAAAAGCAAGAGGACGATATTATCCAATCTGTGAAAATAAACTATGAAAACAAACACTAAAATCAGCAAAGATTTATTAAAATATATTGCAATGGGAGGCCTTATTACTTTCGCTATGCTTTCACCAATTGGCGGGCCAAAGATTGTTAAGTTATTATTGAAGCAATTAAAATACAAAATTAAGCAAATAAGAAACAGCGCCTATTATCTTAAAAAGAGGGGACTGGTTGAATTTGTTAAAGAAGATAAAAATAATGTTACAGTAAAAATAACCGATAAAGGGAAAAAATATTTCAAAACTTTTGATATTGATAATATGCTTTTGAATAGACCAGCCCGATGGGATGGCAAGTGGCGTTTGGTAATTTTTGATGTGCCGGAAAAAGATAAAAAAGCAAGAGAAGCGCTACGCCGCAAACTTAAAGATTTAAATTTTATTAGATTGCAAGATAGCGTTTGGGTGATTCCCTATCCTTGCGAAGATGAGATACGGTTTTTGAGGGAGATTTTTGCCATTCCATTTAATGTTGATGTTATTGAAACAGATAACTTGAAACATCACGAAATAAAACTTAAAAAATATTTTAATATTACCTAGAAAGATATTTTAATATTACCTAGAAAGATATTTTAA
>CAZKLP010000010.1:0-5735 GCA_964553885.1 uncultured Candidatus Saccharibacteria bacterium | reverse complement strand
TTAATATTACCTAGAAAGATATTTTAATATTACCTAGAAAGATATTTTAATATTATATAGAAAGATATTTTAATATTACCTAGAAAGATATTTTAATATTACCTAGAAAGATATTTTAATATTATATAGAAAGATATTTGTACGGTAATGTCATTGTTTAAGATTTTAAAACTTGTGTAATAAATTAGCTATAGCATAATTATTACATTCTATGACAATAATATATGATTATTAATGATAATGTGGATGATGTTACTATTTTAATTAGAATCACGTTTAAATATTAGAAATTAAAATTATATTTAAATATTATAAATATGTGCGGCATTATTGGCTATGCAGGCAATAAAAAGGCTGTTTCCATTTTAATTGAGGGTTTAAAACGGCTTGAATATCGCGGATATGATTCGGCGGGCATTGCTGTTTTTAGCGACGGTAAAATTCATTTGGCGAAAGCTAAAGGCAGGATTGCCGAATTAGAAAAAAAAATTCCATCAAGTTGGAATGGAAACATTGGCATTGCCCACACCCGCTGGGCGACTCATGGCGAACCGAGTGAGAAAAACGCTCATCCCCATACCGATTGTGCCAATAGGGTCTTTGTTTGCCATAATGGGATTATTGAAAATTACAAACCGATCAAAGAAGTTTTAATCCGGCGCGGCCATATATTTAAATCGGAAACTGATACCGAAGTTTTAGCCCATATTATAGAGGAAAATATGCGATATGCTAATTTTAAGGAAGCCGTGGCGATGGTGCAGAAGCAGGTTCGTGGGACTTACGGTTTGGCAGTTATGGAGGCTGATTGGCCCGATAGAATAATTGCCATTCGCAATTCCAGCCCTATTGTAATAGGAATAGGGAATGGTGAAAACATACTGGTATCGGATGCCTCGGCAATTATAGGCAGAACTAAGGACATTGTTTATATGAATGACGGTGAATTGGCGGTTTTAACAAAAGATAATATAAAACTTTTTTCTATCAAAAGCGGATTTGTTTCCAGTGAAAATATTTCAGGCCGAAAAGAAAAGCTTGAGTGGAAATTAGATGACACCAAAAAAGACGGTCATCCGCATTTTATGCTGAAAGAAATTTTTGAGCAGCCGGAATCGATTTTAAACAGTTTTCAAGGCCGATTGGTCAAAGAAGAGGGAGATGTTAAACTCGGCGGCTTAGAAAGAGTTAAAGATAGATTAAAAAAAATTGATAGAATTATATTCACCGGATGCGGAACCGCTTATTTGGCCGGGACTGTAGGAAAATTAATGATTGAAGAGGTGAGCGGTATTCCTTGCGAGGCGGAATTGGCTTCCGAACTGCGCTACAGAAATATTTTTCAAGATAGTCAAAATTTAGCCATAGTAGCCGTATCCCAGTCGGGAGAAACGGCCGATACGCTGGCTTCTCTGAGGCGTTTTTCCGCCAAAGGCGGATCCGCCTTTGGCGGAAAAGAAAATAACGCTCTGACGCTGGGGATTGTTAATGTTGTTGGTTCAACTATAGCGCGAGAAACTGACGCGGGCGTCTATAGCCACGCCGGGCCCGAAATCGGAGTTGCTTCAACAAAAGCGTTTACTTCACAAATAACCGTTCTCGCGCTTTTGGCGGTATTTTTAGGCCGACAGAGAAATAACTTATCAATTGAAGCGGGTAAAAAAATTACTCGAGAAATTGAAAAACTTCCGGCGCTTATCAAAAAAATATTTAAGCAGAAAAAAAAGATAAAGTTGATTGCCGAGAAATACGCCGATTCAAAAAACTTTTTATATATCGGAAGAAAATATAATTTTTCCACGGCGCTTGAGGGCGCTTTAAAGCTTAAAGAAATTTCGTATATTCATGCCGAAGGATATGGAGCGGGCGAAATGAAACATGGGCCGATTGCCATGATTGACGAAAACTTTCCAACTGTGGCCATCGCGCCCGTTGATAGCGTATATGACAAGATGGCTTCCAATATGGAGGAGATAAAAGCAAGACATGGAAAAATTATCGCTATAACTACGGAGGGGAATGAAAAAATTAAAAATATCGCGGATGATTGGCTTTATATACCGAAAACTTTAGAAATGCTGACGCCAATTATCGCGGCTATTCCATTGCAGTTATTCGCGTATTATATGGGGGTATTAAGAGGGATAGACGTGGACAAACCAAGAAATTTAGCAAAAAGCGTCACTGTAGAGTAATATCGCGAATTTTTTGGCTTAATAAAGACAATATAATTATTGATGTCGGACATCAATAATTGGGAGGTGACCTGTCATTCAGCTGAATGGCAGGATTTTTGTTTATTTTTAAGCAAAATACGTAAGCCAATTTGCTATAATTTAAGCATGATCGGATAGCAGATCAAATGATTGGATAGCAGATCAAATTGTATCAAATACGATATATGCAAGAAATACCAAATACCAAATACCAAATACCAAATACCAATCCTGAGTATATTCCGCTTGCTGAAGCCGGGCATATTTTAAATACCTCGCGCGACTATATGAACGTTTTGGTTCGTCGCGGCAAACTCCGCGCGATTAAACTCGGTCGCAATTGGGTTACGACGAATGAGTGGATTAACGTGTACCAAAAATCCGTCGGGCGCGCAGTTTTAAAATCTGAATTTCGAAGTCCGACTTCTGGGGATCTCGAAGTCGGACTTCTAGCGGAAGAAAAAGATGAATTAAAAATTCTTAAGAGTAGTTTAATTTTAGAGCGCGAGAGGGCGTTAGAAGCTAAAGCATTAACTCCGGAAATAAAAATATCGTCTCGCGAACTTCAAACCGAAGAAAGAAAAAATATTCTTGAAATGGTTCAAGGACAGTTTAGGATCATTGACGGCGAAGCGCTTGTAAAGGCAAGCAAGCGTTTGGGGATTTTAAAAAGTTTGCGGCAGAGGTCCGGATTAAAATTTGCGGCCGCTTCCGGGATGATATTGATTTTACTAATAGCAACCCTTTCTTTTTCCGGTTTAAATATTTCGAGATTTCAAGATTTCGAAGTTTCCCTCCTACGCCAAGGCTACGGAGAGCAAGTAAAATATGAAGCGGCAATTTTTTCCGATGTTTTGAAAAATTTTCCAAACGATATTCCGCTTTTTTCCAAATGGCTTGCGGACAGCGTTTCCGGTTCTTTGGTTTTCTTAAAATCTAAAGCGCCATCAGAATTAATTGTCGGCGAACTTCCCAAAGGCGAGCCAAAAATCTCAAAACCCGGAGAAACATTGCCGCGCGTAGACACTTTTGCGGAAGCTGAAGAGCTTGATCTCTCCGCAGAAGCTTTAGCGTAAGAAGGCGCGCCTGGCATTCCGGGTACTTCTGTTTCCGCGGGCGTTTCAATTTCCACCGGCGCGTTTACTCTGATTGAAAACCGACTCTCAATCGTTGAAGCCAATCTTAAAGAACAGAACGCAATAATAAATTCCGAACTCTCGCTTCAGAAAAAAACTATTTTAGGAACTTTAGAAACTTTAATAGGCATTTCTAAACTTCTTCCGTCTTATCCCATTTCAACCATTGTGGTTCAAGGAAGCCCGTCCACTTTAATCACTTATTCTGTTGCTCCCTCTGTTCATTCCGGCTTTGACAGATTAAGCGCGTCAAGCCTTACTCTTTCAAACAATGCCGAAATCAATGGCAGTTTAACCGTTAAGTCCGGAGGAACTTTTAATACCCTCTCTGTTTCCGGCGCGGCATCTTTATCCGGCAACACTAACGTAGGCGGCACTCTAAATATTTCTGGCGATACCACCTTGGGCAATTTAACCGTTAATGGAATAATAAGCATTCCCGGCAGCGCGACTTTGGGTAATGCTTCCACTACTTATTTGACGGTTTCAAATACGGCTTGGGTAAATAAGTTAGCCGTAACCGGAACGGCAACGACAACTTTGAATAGCCCCATCACTTCTTTTTCCGGAAATTTCATAATCGCCGGCGATTCGGCAAGTAATTTGTTTTTAAATCCTTACGGCGGCAACATTGGCATCGGTACTACGAGTTCGGGGAATCTTCTATCCGTCCATTCTTCCGGCAATGTGTATTTTGGAGGCGCGCTTACGGTTTCCGGTCAGACTAATTTAGTCAACGCCTCAACTTCAATTATTACCGCTCCGACTTTATTCTCCACGAATGGAACTATTACCAACGCTTCAACCACGCTGGCGACTCTCCCGACATTCTGGGGAACCACCGGGACAATAACCAACGCTTCAACGACCTATGTCACTGCCGCAAATAATTTCTGGGGAAATATTGGTCAATTCACGACATTGCTTCAGACCCCTCTCATTTGGAACGATGGAACTTTAACCGCTTCCACCACCGGCGCCAACCCATTGATTTTCGCCACTAATTCATCTGAAAGAATGCGGATTGATGAAAGCGGAAAAGTAGTTATCGCCACCACCACGATGCCAAGCGGCTTCGGATTAAACATCGCCACCTCAACTTTTGTTTATGGCAACCAATTTATTTCCGGCGGTCTGGGCGTCGGAATAGCGACGACCACCAGCGGCGTCATTCAAACCAGCGGCGATGTTTTTGTCGGCCGGAACTTAAACGTGGCCGGCAATTCCACTGTCATCGGCGGCTCCACTTCCGATACTCTAACGGTTAATTCTTCGGTTAATTCCAGTTTTATTCCCAATCAAAACAACACCTATAATCTCGGCTCTCCCTCTTTCTACTGGTCTAATCTGTATATTGACACCATTAACGCCAATAACATTTCCGGCGCTTCAACTACCATATCCGGCACCAAGTCAAACGATTTTACCATCAATACAGACAATGCTAGCACAGACCAAGAATCAATGAATCTCATCTTTTACCGAGGTACCGTGCCGCCCAACGCCGTTCTTTCCTGGAATGCGGCCACTTCAAGTAAAAGATTTGAATTCAATCAGGCCGCCAGATTCTTCAACGAATCGGCCTCTACCACCAACCCGGTTTTGACGGTTCAAGGCAACACAGGGCTAACCGCCAACGCTTTTCAGGTTCTTAATGTTTCCACAAGCACGGTATTATTTTCGGTAAATCCGGTGGGGAGCAACACTACCATGGTTAATGCTTCAACGACCAACACCACTTTAACTAATTTCTGGTCTACCAATGGTCAGATTACAAACGCTTCCACTACCAACCTCACGGTTTCCGGAAATCTTTTTTCCGGATCGAGCGGTGTCTTTCTTTTAGCCGACGGCACGGTCGGCGCGCCCTCACTGGCTTTTGTTAGCGACACCGACACAGGCCTTTTCAGAATTGCCGATAACAAATTTGGCCTGGTCACCGGCGCCACTACCAGTTTAACGTTAGACAATAGCAAGGTTATTGTCGGCAACGACATTTCCAGCGCTTCGTATCAACTGGAAGTCGCCGATCGCGACGCTTTCAGTAACACCATTGTTGATGAATTACGCCTTTCCCATTTTACCACTGGCACGGCCGATAACGGTCTTGGCGCCGGCATTCTTTTTTACGGCCAGGATTCTTTAGGCGTTGGCCAGAATATGGCTCGGATCGCTTCTCAAGTTGAACAAGCCACTTCTTCTGATGGCTTTAGAGGTCGTCTGATTTTCTCAACCGTCGGAGGCGGCGGTTTGCTTGAAAAAATGAGAATTACCGGAGACGGCGGCTTGGCGCTCGCGACAACCACGGTTCCCTCCATATACGGCGCCAACATCGCCACCTCAACTTTTGTTTATGGCGATTTAACGGTGTCGGGAAATTCAG
>CAZKLP010000009.1:19368-25808 GCA_964553885.1 uncultured Candidatus Saccharibacteria bacterium | reverse complement strand
TTGCCGATTTGCCCGCCGAGGGGCGAAGCCCCGAGGCGGAGAACTCGTATCATCCTATTTGGCTCCGGCGGTAGGATTCGAACCTACAACCCACTCCTTAACAGGGAGTTGCACTACCATTGTGCTACGCCGGAATGTTTTGACATTTTCACATAATTTTTTAGGAAAATCAAATATGAGCTTCTACTTAAAATTCCGTATGGAAACTTTAACGCGTAAGTTAAAGTTATTAATTATATGTTGTATAAATCTAATACCTACACGGTTGAAAGCGTTACTTCGGGACATCCCGATAAAATTTGCGATCAAATTTCTGACGCGATTTTGGATGAATGCTTGAGGCGAGATCCTAAAGCGCGGGCAGCGGTTGAAACTTTTGGCAGCCACGGTTTGCTTATTATCGGAGGCGAGATTACAACGCGCGCCAATCATGTTGATTTTGCCGAAGTTGCCCGCAAGGTCTATGGTGAAATCGGCCATAAAGACAATATAAAAATTTTAACCAACGTCATAAGCCAGTCGCCCGATATTTCTTTAGGTGTTGATACGGGCGGCGCCGGCGATCAAGGCATTATGTACGGCTATGCCACAGATGAAACGTCGGGATACTTGCCGCTCGCCCTAGTTAAAGCACATCAATTGGCACAAGGGCTTGAAAAATTAAGAAAAGAAAGCCCAAAATTTTTTTGGCTTAAACCGGACGGTAAAACCCAAGTAACGGTAAAAAACGGAGAAATTAAAAGTGTTCTTATAAGCGCCCAGCATAATGAAAACATTGAACAGAGAGAAATAAAAAAACTCCTTATCGATTATTTGATAAAATCATTTATCGGTGATATTTCAGGTATTGAAATACTGGTAAACCCAACTGGAAAATTCGTTATTGGCGGGTTTGAGGCCGATACGGGGCTTACCGGAAGAAAAATAATGGTTGATACTTATGGCGGAACAATCCCTCATGGCGGCGGCGCTTTTTCCGGAAAAGATCCAACAAAAGTGGATCGCTCCGCCGCTTACATGTGTCGCTTTGTAGCTAAAAATATCGTGGCGAGCGGCTTTGCCAAACAATGTTTGGTCTCGGTAGCTTATGCCATCGGCCGAGAAAAGCCGTTGATGATTGAAGCTATAAATGAAAAAGAAGAAAATCTGACCGGACTTATAAAAGAAAGATTTGATTTTAGGCCGGTCGCGATAATTGAGCGTTTTGGTTTAAGGAAACCGATTTATAGAGAAACCGCCACTTATGGCCATTTCACCAAACCGCATTTTCCGTGGGAACAAATAATAAATATTTAAATAAAAAATTCCCCCGCAGCTGCGGGGGAATTTTTTATTCTTCAACTACAACAGTGCCATAAACTGATGGATTCAAGTGGTCATGATATTTCCAAGAACCGACTTTATCAAATTTAAACGAGTAACTTTCTCCTTTGCTCAGGCCTTTCAAAGCGTCAAAGCCGGGGTAAACTTGATGAGTGGGATGAAAAGCCGAAGCCGGCCAAGTCGAAGAAGAATCAAAATTGGTCCAGACAACCATATCGCCTTTTTTGATTTTTATTTCTGATGGAATAAATTTATTGTCTTTATACTCAACTGTCCATGTTTTTGGAGTAATAACTGTTGTCGTATTTTGCGGCATGGTAACCGTAGTCGTTGATTCGGATGTAGATGATGTCGGCACTGGCTTTGCGCCATCATAAAATTTAAAAATAAAATAAGCGGCTCCTATAATAAATGCAATAACCATAAATATCAGTAAATACTTTTTCATAGTTTTAATTAATTATTAATTATTTATAATTTTAAGTTTACGATTTGTTTAGAAATTAGAAATTGGAAATTAGAAATTGCGCGAAGCGCTAATATCCTTCCAGTTTTCTTAAATCTTTGTGTCCCCTGATTTTTTCAAGCGCTTTAAATTCAATCTGGCGGATTCGCTCTCTGGTAATGCCAAATTCGTTGCCCACTTCTTCCAATGTATGGGTAACACCATCATCTAAACCAAAACGCATTTTTAGAATTTTTTGCTCCCGCGGCTGAAGATCGGTAATTATTTCCTTTATCTGGTCGCCCAAAAGCCGCAGCGCCGCCGCTTGAGACGGCGTAATTCCTTTTTCATCTTCAATAAAATCTCCAAGCGACGAGTCCTCATCATCGTCGCCTATCGGCGATTCAAAGGAAATAGTATCCTGGGAAATTTTAATGATGTGCCGGATTTTTTCAACTTCAACTCCCATTTCGGTGGCAATTTCTTCCGGAAGCGGTTCGCGACCAAGGTCTTGAAGCAAGCGGCGCTTTATCTGGGTAAATTTAGAAATTGTTTCAACCATGTGAACCGGAATTCTGATTGTTCGCGATTGGTCGGCAAGGGCTCTAGTAATAGCTTGCCTAATCCACCAAGTAGCGTAAGTTGAAAATTTAAAACCGCGCCGATAATCAAACTTGTCAACCGCTCTGGCGAGACCCAGATTACCTTCCTGGATAAGGTCAAGCAAAGTTAAGTTCGGACTGCGCCCAACATAGCGCTTGGCAATAGAAACCACCAGCCGTAAATTTGCCTGAATTAATTTATTGCGCGCCTCAATGTCGCCTCCTTCGATTTTTTTAGCCAATTCTTTTTCTTCATTGCCCGTCAGAAGAGCTGTTCTGCCTATCTCCCTTAAATACATTTGAACCGAGTCGGAAGTGATGGTGTCGTCGGCTTCAATATTTAAAGCCCTGTTAATTTCCGCTTCTGTTGGTTCCGGAACTGTCTTTTCTATAAATTCACGGCTTTCCTCAACTTTAATGCTGGCTTCTTCTAATCTATCATAAAGCTTTTCTAGTTCGGTAATATTTTTTTCAACATCGGGGAAAAATTTAATAATTTCCGTTTCCGTGATAAACCCCCTTTCGCGGCCGCGGTTGATTATCGCTTTTACCCGATCTTCAAAAACCTGTTCTTTTTTGGTGAATTTGGTATTTTCCGATATTTTTGTTATCCATCTCTCGCCGATTCTTTTGGCCGT
Organism: uncultured Candidatus Saccharibacteria bacterium; assembly: GCA_964553885.1. Lineage (GTDB taxonomy): Bacteria > Patescibacteriota > Minisyncoccia > UBA10092 > UBA10092 > JACPHB01. Next base: position 22,800 of record CAZKLP010000009.1, on the reverse strand, counting down.
TCTTTTTTTATGCTTGATCACCGCCTTTGATTTTTTCTTTTTTCCGCCAAAGGCGGATCCGCTTTTGGCGGAAAGTTTTTTTATTTTTTTATTTTTTACCATAAATTATAGATCACTTTTTAGACAAAATATTTAATTTTTCTGAAATACTTTTAAACTCTTTAGTTAGTATTTCAGTATCCGCGCCTTGGGCTTCACATTTATTAATCTCGTGTCCAATTTTTAAGAGCAGTTCTTTGTAATGTTCGCGTTCAATTTCTTTAGTTATGAAAATAATTTCCTTGCCGAGATCAAAGTCCGAATTAGCTTTGCCGGTTTCCCAGTCGCCGAGCATATATAAAAAATCCAGTCGAGAGCGAAACGCGGACGGAATCGCCGATCTGACCCGAGAAAAATTTCCCTCATTTTCAGAGAAAGCCGTTAAAAATTCGCAATCACGAGCTGGCATAAAAACGGCGACTTTGACAGTTTCGGCAATAGATTCCGGCTTTTTTAATAATAACGCTAAAAGCCGTTCGCTCAAAATTTCTTTTCTTGTTTTGGCGAGCGCGAATTCACGCTGATTTGATGCAGACTCGCGTTGATATTTTTCCGCGTTAACCTGCGTTTCAAGATGTTCCATTTCTTCTTTAAGATCGGTTTCGGAAACGCCTAAACGCAAGCCTAATTCTCTTATCCAGTTTGAACGTTCAATGGCGCTCGGTAAGCGCTTTATTTCCGAAAGAAGTTCAATGGCTATGAACTTTTTTCTTTCGATAGGAATTTCACTTTTATCATCAACATCTGATTGCTTGTCGGCGGATCCGCCTTTGGCAGAAAAAATTTCTTTAAAATAATAAGACATAATCGGTTCAGCTTTACTGATGTTTTCAAAAAATTTTCCCGGATTATCTTTAACAAAATCGGCCGCGTCTTTGCCTGATTCTAATCTTAAAACCGAAACGTTAAAGCCCTGCTCTTCCGCCAAATCAATACCGCGTTTGGTAGCTCGAAAACCTGCGTCGTCCATGTCAAAAGCCATAATAATATTGCCTGTAAGCCGCTTTATTATCGTGAGCTGTTCCTCGGTTAAAGCCGTTCCGGAAGTGGCAATAATGTTTCTAACGCCGTCTTGCCACGGCAAAATTACGTCCATTTGGCCCTCTACCAAGACCGCCGCGTCATTTTTTCTGATATCGGATTTGGCGCGGTTAAGCCCATATAAAATACGGCTTTTACTGAATAAAATCGTTTCAGGAGAATTAACGTATTTCCCCGAATCGGAGCGTTCCGTTTTAGAAGAAATAATTTCACTCATTATTCTTCCTGAAAAAGCGACGATCCTTCCGCTTGTGTCAAAAATCGGAAACATCAAACGATTACGGAACCGGTCGTGAAATTTAGGATCAGATTGACGCGCGCCGGACGTTTGGATAACTAGACCGGCTTTTTCTATTTCGATTTCTCGATAGCCCTTGGATTTTAAAAAAGTTAAAAGCGAATCCCATGAGTCGGGCGCGTAACCAAGCCGCCACTCGTCAATTGTTTCATTCTTCAACCCCCTTTTGTAAAGATAATCCAAAATTGGATTCACTTTGCCGAGTGAGGCGGTAAAAAATTGCGTTGACGCTTCGCAAATTTCATATAAGCGATTTTTTTCCGAACGCGCTTTTGGGTCGCTATATTCCAACTCTACGCCAGCTTTTTCCGCCAGTATTTTTAAAGCGTCTAAAAATTCAATATTTTCTATTTTTTCTATAAAAGTAAAAATATCGCCGCCTTCCCCGCAACCAAAACAATGCCAGCTTTGACGCGAAGAAGAAACCATAAAAGAAGGAGTTTTTTCATTATGAAAAGGACATAGGCCTTTGTAATTAACGCCGGCTTTTACGAGCCGAAGATAACCGGATATAACATCCACTATATTTAACCTTTCTTTTATTTGCGGCACCTGATCAGACATTTTTATTTATACTCAATTTTAATCTGGAGCCATCTACCGCTTCCTATATTAAGAATATATTTTTCCTGGGCCGGCGCGAGTGGACCATCGGGATCAAGCGGTTTTAGAAAATAATTTCCGGGCCGCAAAGGAATCTGAAAAGTCCCGTCACCATGAGTCCGAATTGAAATAAAAGGTTTTGAGGCGTCACTAGAAGAAAAAATATCAATGGAGGCCTCGAAAGGAGAGCCGGAAGCCGTAACAACCTTGCCAAAGATGCCGGAATTAACGATATTTCCCTCTATAGCCGGCGCTTGAAGCTCGGACTCTATATAAGAATAATTTCCCTCTCCCGTCGCGCTAATACCGGTCGTGGCTGATTTATTATATTTAATTATGTTTTCTAATTGAGCCAGGAATTTTTTTATGCCTTCATCATCTGGATATTTTTTGTTTAAATTTTTAATAATTTCGAGCGCCTCGCCATAACGGCCGGTATTTTGATAAATAACCGCTAAATTAGTCAAAGTCGGCTTACTATCCGGTTTTTTGGAAAGTACCAATAAAAATTCTGACTCGGCCTCTTCCAACCTGCCGGCCATTGCCAAACCCACGCCCAAATTTATGTATGCTCCAACACCTTCGGAATTAATCTTTAATAATTTTTCCGACGTTTCAATAGCCTTGGCGGCATAGCCTTTGCTTATATAGTAGCCAGTTAAATTAGCTAAAGCTTTTTGATTTACCGGATCAATTCTTAAAACGCTCAACCAAAGATTTTCGGAATTGAGCCAATCGTTGTTGCGATTAAAAGTTAAAATAAAAAATAATAATAAAGCGAAAACCGCGATCGTTTTACCCACTAAATTTAATTTCCGGTTTATGGCGAGCAAAGCCGAACCATTAAATTTTAATTTTACATATTTTAAAAAAGCGTCAAAACCTAAAATTACCATCAGGAAAAAACCGATCATCGGCGCGTAAAGAAAGCGCTCGCCAATAATGTCCTGAAACGGGATAATCTGAATAACCGGAAGAAGAAAAGCTAAAAACCAAACAATACCGATGACAAAACTGAATTGAAATTTTTTCAGTCCAGCATAAAAAAGAAAAGCCAAAACGGAAAATAACAAAACTCCGGAAATTACTCTCGGATCTCCTATGCCGGACGGCAAAGGAAAATTAGCGTAATTTAGCAGTAGGTTAACCGGATAAACCAGTAAATTTATGTATTTATAAAATACCGTCGGAGCAAGCAAGATATTGTCCAAAAAAGAGCCGCGCAAAGCGTGGTCGCCCAAAGCGCCCAAAATTTTATAACGAGCATAAAAATAAGCCAGGCCCGTCAAAACAAACGGGAGCGAATCTGCCAAAACTTTACGTAAATTAATTCTTTGGAGCTCCTTATAACTTAATAGAAAAATAAACGGGATTATAAAAATACCTCCTAACGCGGTTTCTTTCGTCAGAAGAGAAAGAATAAAAAATAAATAAGAAAACCAAATAAAAAA
>CAZKLP010000009.1:0-19358 GCA_964553885.1 uncultured Candidatus Saccharibacteria bacterium | reverse complement strand
TTATATTTTAAAATTGCTAAAATCGTCAGAATAAAAAAACCAAGGAAAATCAAACTGCTTTGGTTGGCAACCCAGCTTACCGCTTCGGTTGCCGCCGGATGCAGAGCCCAAAAAGCCGTAGTCAGAGAAGCGACGCCCATTCGCTTTGTAATCTTTAATACCAAAAGATAAACCAAAATTAAGTTAAGAATATGAATGATAATGCTCGTGAAGTGAAAACCTGACGGATTTTTCTCGAAAAGAGCGTACTGAACAGCGAACGCGAAAGAAGCGACAGGCCTCCAGTTTTTTCCTCCGCCAATTTCGGTATGATAATTACTCCCAGTAAAAATATCCGGGCTTAAAAAAAATTTAGAAATTGGCTTAAAGCTTTGGATATCCTTGTTATTTACAATAAAAGCGTAATCGTCGTAAACAAATTCGGCATTAAAAATTTTAACGTAAGCCAGTAGCGTAATAATAATCAAGAGACCGACAATAGCCGGTCCAAGCCATTTATAATATTTTTTTTTATAAAAATTGGAATTCATTATTTTTGAAACTGCTGTATGATTTTTTGAAGATCTTGAGGATTTTTTATATTTTGGAATTCACCAATAAATTGAGTTGCTTTTTCAATATAAGGCGTGAGAAAATAAAAAGCGCCTAAAATTATTCCAATGTAAATCACATATCTAAAAACAGCCCAAAAACGGCGCCATTTCTCCGCTCGCCAAAGTTTTCCAACTAAAATATAGGTTTTTTCCTGCTTCTCTAAAATTTCCTCAAATTTACTGTCTTCCATTGGAAGCAATTATACACTTAATTGCCTTAAATTTCAACTGGTCTGCCGACTTAAAAGAACAAGCGATAAGGCGGCGAAAAATATGGTAACATCGCGAAAAACTATGTCCATCGCTCCAAAGTTGAAAATAATGATACTAAAAACCGATAAAGCCGCCGTAGTCGCACTTATAACAGGCCATTTCCCGCTAATCAGCCAAAAGCCCAACACAAGTTCGTAAAAACTAAATATGGGAAGAATTAAATTGGCGCCGAAAAAATCTCGTAAAAATATTGGAAAAAATCCGATCCAACCATTGGGATTTAAAAACGAAAAAATCGCAGCATAAAAAAATCCGAAAGCAATGCCAATTCGCAATAAAATGAGGGCCGTTTTTTGTCCTGACATTATTTTAATTTATTTCTTTGAAAGTTCTTCGGGATTTAATTCCGATATATTTTTGCCCCCGCCAGCTTGGGATCTGCTGTGAGCCGCTTCTTCTTCTTTTAATCGTTTCTTCTTTTCTTTTTTATCAAGTTTAGCTAAAACGTCTATCACCTCTCGCCCATTATAAAAACCGCAATAAGCGCAAATATGATGCGGCAAGACCTCCCGCTCACACTTACCGCAAGTTGATAAAATGGTCTTTTTCAAAGCCAAATGAGACCGCCTCCGGTTTCTTTTACCCTTCGTATGTCTTTGTGTTTGTACTCCTCCCATAATTTAAAAATGTTAACATAAAACAAAACTATTGGCAAACAAAAAAGCGGCAAAATGCCGCCAATTCTTATCAGATGAAAACTTTAATTTCAGCGGAAATCTGCTCGGCTTCCGAAATCAGCTTACCCAAACTTAATCGAATACCTTTAACCCAGAATTGCTCATCCGCGGGATTTAGCCCAAACGGTTCAAGAAGTTCAACAACATTTTAAGTACTGCCGGAACGCAGAAGGTCAAGGTAAAGCGGTTCAAATCTTTCGCCAAGCCGCGCCTGTTCGGCGCCGCTTTTTTGGTCAGCCACTTCCCACCCTCTGGATTTAGGTTAAAAAAATAAAAGAACAAATAGTGCCCTCACACTATGACATTTTAATTCGCTTGTCAATCCTTCGATAATACTCAGAATTGATAGTGGGCAAAGTTGAATCCATTAATAATTTATTTATATGAAAATTCTTATATAATATTTACAATTAACGCACTCCATGCCGATCGTTAAGTTGTGCGTTAATTTTTATAATAATATTTTATATTTTTCAAAAAACTTTGTGAAAAAAATTTTTGATGATAAAATAAAAATATAATTTTAGAAATTATGGCAAAGTTTACCCACTTACACGTCCATTCTCACTATAGTTTATTAGACGGCCTTGTAAAGATTGATGATTTGGTTAATAAAACCAAAGAACTTGGAATGGACTCGCTGGCATTAACCGACCACGGCGCGCTTTATGGCGCGGTTGAATTTTTTCAGAAAGCCAAAAAAGCCGGTATAAAACCGATAATCGGATGCGAAATTTATGTCGCAAGCGGCAGTATGAACGATAAAACCGCCGCTCAAGGCAATAAACGCTATCACCTGACCCTATTAGTCAAAAATAAGATTGGCTACAAAAATCTTGTGGAACTTGTCACTAAAGCCCATTTGGAAGGTTTTTATTATAAACCGCGAGTTGATAAAGATCTGCTGCGCCAACACGCCGATGGCTTAATATGCCTTTCCGGCTGCCGTAACTCGGAAATTTCTCACTATTTGGCAATAAACCAAATTGAAAAAGCGGAAACCGCCGCCATTGAATATCAAAATATTTTTGGCAGAGATAATTTTTTTATTGAGCTTCAAACACATTTTAAGGACCAAAAAAATCCGGATATCTTTTTAAAAACAGCCGACTTTGCTAAAAAATTGGAAATCCCTTTGGCGGCGACAAATGATGTCCACTACCTGTCAAAAGAAGACGAAGATTATCATGACGTGCTTCTCGCAATCGGCACGGGCAATAAGGTCTCCGACGAGGGTCGCCTATCTGTTAAAGGAGTGAACCTTTCGCTAAGATCGGCGGAGGAAATGTCGGAACTCTTTAAAGATTTTCCGGAAGCAATTGAAAATACCGGAAAAATTTCCGATGCTGTTGATTTTGAATTTGAGTTGGGAGTATCGCAATTCCCTCATTTTGAATTGCCTACCTCGCCGGCAAGCGGGCCCATTGGCATAACGGCCGAAAAATATCTGGAAGAATTATCTTTAAAAGGGCTTAAAGAGCGATACGGCTACGACTCGCCTGCCAAAGCCCCAAAAGAGTTGGCCGACAGATTTTGGTTTGAACTTAGCGTCGTACAAAAAACCGGATTCGCTTCTTATGTTTTAATTGTTTGGGATATCGTTAAATTCGCTAAAAGCCGGAATATTACCGTAGGTCCCGGACGCGGCTCGGCCGCCGGATCGCTCATATCTTATCTTATCGGCATTACCAATATTGACCCGATAAAATACGCTCTAATGTTTGAAAGATTTTTAAATCCTGACAGAATCGCTCCGCCCGATATTGATTTGGACTTCGCCGACCACAGACGTAACGAAGTGTTGGATTATATCGAGCAAAAGTATGGCCGCGAACACGTGGCTCAAATAATAACTTTCGGCACAATGGCAGCTCGCGCCGCCATAAGAGATGCCGGCAGAGCTTTAGGTTTTGGATATGGTTTTTGCGATAAAATAGCCAAAATGGTGCCGTTCGGTCCGGGAGTGACTCTAGAAAAAGCCATGGGAAAAGTCGATGAACTAAAACAAGCGGTTGATACCGACACGCAAGCGCGCCAATTGATTCAAACGGCAAGGAAACTTGAGGGCGTGGCGCGCCATGCTTCAACTCACGCCTGCGGCGTCATTATCACAAAGAATCCCATTATTGATTATATGCCTCTTCAATGGGCGCGTTCTTCAAAAGGCGGCGAACCGGTAATTGTTACTCAATATGAAATGCGTTCGGTCGAAGCTCTTGGTCTTTTAAAAATGGATATTTTAGGGCTTAGAACTTTAACAATAATTGAAAAAACTCTGAATCTTATAGAAAAAAATTACGGGAAGAAGCTGGATATTTATAATATTCCTATTAACGACCATGAAGTTTTTGAACTACTTCAGCGCGCCGACACGACCGGCGTTTTTCAGCTTGAGTCAAGCGGCATGCGTCGGTATCTTAAGGAGCTGAAACCGACAGAAATTGAAGATATTATCGTTATGGTCGCGGCTTTCCGGCCGGGCCCGATGGAGTTTATACCAACATATATCGCCAGGAAAAACGGAAAAGAGAAAGTAACTTATCTGCATCCGGGACTTGAACCAATTTTAAAAAGTACGCATGGAGTCGCGATTTATCAGGAACAAGTGCTGTTAATTACCAATCAACTCGCCGGTTTTACGTTATCCGAAGCCGATATTTTGAGAAAAGCAGTCGGTAAAAAAATTAAAAAACTTCTTGACGAACAATCGGAAAAATTCATAAAAGGGTTAATAGGTAACGGAGTAAACAGCATGACGGCGGAAAAAATTTGGAACTTCATAGAACCGTTTGCCCGCTATGGTTTTAATCGCTCTCACGCCGCCTGTTATGCCCTAATCGCTTATCAAACTGCTTATCTTAAAACTAAATATCCGGCCGAGTTTATGACAGCGCTTTTAAACACCGAGAGTTTTGATCTTGAGCGCATAGCAGTGCTTATCAACGAAGCCAAAAGGATGGAAATGGAAATCTTGCCACCGGATATTAACGAAAGTTTGGAAGATTTTACTCTCATTAAAGATGCCGATAAAGTAAAAATCAGGTTTGGCCTTTCGGCTATTAAAAACTTAAGCGCCAACGCGATAGAAAGCATTATTAAAGAAAAAGAAATAAACGGCGCGTTTAGAAGCATTTCTGATTTCATAGAAAAAATGCCGGCAAAAGACCTGAATAAAAAATCGCTTGAGGCATTAATAAAATGCGGAACGTTTGACGCCTTTGAAGAAAGAAGAAAACTTTTAATAAACATGGAAGAATTGTTAAGATATTCTAAAGACCTCGGCAAACAAAATAATTCATCGCAAATAGGGCTTTTTGATTTTTACTCAAATTTAGCGCCACTGAAGTTAATCCCTGCGAGCCCGGCGATAAAAAGAGAAAAACTGGCCTGGGAAAAAGAACTCCTTGGGCTTTACACTTCGGAGCATCCAACCAGTGAATACAAGTTAATGTTGGAAAAAAAATCGCTTTTAATTCAACAAATCAAACCTTCTTTAGTGGGCCAAAAAATCGCGATTGGCGGATTAATTTCCTCAGTCCAAAAACATGTCACTAAGAACGGCCGATTGATGCTATTTACAAAATTTGAAGATTGGGCTAATAAGATAGAAGTGGTAGTTTTCCCTGATACGCTGGAAAAAAACCCTGAAATTTGGGTTGAAGACAAAATGTTAGTGGTTAAAGGGCGCGTTGATAACTTCGGCGGCAATTTAAAAGTAATTTGCGACACCGCGCAAGAACTCAAGGTTTAAGTAGTAAGCAGAAAGTAATAAATATAAAATAAAATGGAAAATTCAAAAAAATTATTAAGCCACCAGGAACTGGGAACTAAGTTTGATTTATTTTCATTTCATGAAATTGCGCCGGGAGCGCCTTTTTGGCACCCAAGGGGAATGGTTATTTTTAAAGAATTGGAAAAATTAATTAGAGGAGCTTTGGATAAACAGGATTATCAAGAAGTTTCAACGCCGATTATGGTAAGAAGTGATTTGTTTGAAAAATCGGGACATTTTGAGTTTTATAAGGAACTAATGTTTACCCTTAAAGTTGATGAACAAATATTTGTTTTAAAACCAATGAATTGCCCGGAAAGCGCAATAATTTATTCTTCACGCATAAGAAGCTGGCGCGATTTGCCGCTTCGCTTTTCCGAAATCGGGCGGCTCCATCGTAAAGAACTTTCCGGTGTTTTAAACGGCCTTTTCAGGGTAAGGCAAATAACTATGGACGACGCCCATATTTACGCTAAAACCGATGAGTTGCTTAACGAAATAAACAGATTGGTTATTCTTATAAATAATTTTTACAAAATCTTCAACTTTGAAACCAGTTATTTCCTTGCCACCAGGCCGGAAAAATTTATGGGCAATAAGCCGCTCTGGGACACGGCTGAAAAGGCGCTCGCACAGTCTTTAAAAAAAAATAAAATAAAATACGAACTCCAGCCGAAAGAAGGCGCTTTTTACGGGCCAAAAATTGAAGTTCATGTTAAAGATTCACTCGGCCGAGCTTGGCAGCTTGGCACAATTCAGGTTGATTTTAATATTGCGGAAAAGTTTAATTTAAGTTTTATAAATAAAAGCGGAGAAAAAGAAAAACCAGTGGTCATTCATCGCGCCGTTTTCGGCTCTTTTGAAAGATTCATAGGCATATTGGTTGAAAATTATCAAGGCGCTTTTCCGGTTTGGTTATCCCCTGTTCAAATTAAAGTATTAAATCTGACCGACCGGAATGAAAAATATGCAAAGAAAATCGCCGCCGAACTTATCGCCGATGGGTTTCGAGTAGCATTGAATACGGCTAATGAAACCGTCGGAAAAAGAATTCGCGATGCTGAAATAGAAAAAATTCCTTATATTTTAGTTGTCGGCGACAAAGAAGAAAAAACAGGCACCGTTGCCGTACGCGAGCGCGGCAATGGCGACTTGGGCGCGCAAAAATTGTCAGCATTTAAATCTAAGCTTCTTTCAGAAATTGAGAAAAAAATTTAAACTTCCAAAAATAATCGTAATTGTCGGGCCGACGGCGTCGGGAAAATCGGCGCTGGCAATTAAAATCGCTAAAAAATTCAGCGGAGAAATCGTTTCTGCCGATTCGCGGCAAGTTTACCGAGGAATGGATATTGGAACAGCTAAACCCGAAGTTCAAAGAACTTCGGGTTTAGCTGTAATTTCTGAAGGGATATTACATTATTTAATTGATATAAAAAATCCCGATCAAAATTACACGGTCACCGAATATAAGCGCGACGCTATAAAAGCGATAAATAGAATCCTAAAAAAGAAAAAACTCCCTATTCTTGTCGGTGGCACCGGCCTTTATATAAAGGCGGTCATTGATAATCTAAATATTCCGGAAGTCGCGCCCGATTTGAAATTACGAAAAAAATTAGAAAAAGAAATAGAAAAATATGGCTTAAATTTTGTTTTCAATAAACTGATAAAATTAGACCCGGAAGCCGCATATATAGTTGATCCGAATAATCCTCGCCGAATTATAAGAGCTTTGGAAATCGCTATAGAAACTAAAAAACCATTTTCGAGCCAACGTGAAGTTGGTAAGCCACTTTTTGATTTTCTTGAAATAGGCATGGAATGGCCGAAGGATACTTTGGATGGGCGAATAAACAAAAGAATTGATTTGATGATAGAAGACGGGCTTTTAGAAGAAGTTAAAAATTTAGTTAAAAAATACGGTTCAAAACAACAGAGTTTTGACGCTATCGGCTATCGCGAAATTATAGAATATATTAAAAACAAAAAGTGCCAGTATAAAACCGATCGGTCAAATACTTACACTTTAAAAAATAATGTTTTAAACGAAATAACGGATTTAATCAAAAAAAATACCCGAAACTACGCCAAGCGGCAGATGACTTGGTTTAGAAAAGACAAAAGAATCCGCTGGATAAAAAACGAAAAAGAAGCAAAGAATTTGGTTGTAAAATTTTTATCCGCATAATTGTCCTTGAGGTATTTTGTGCGGATAAACTTTATTCCGATTTTATTTCAACAATTTTTTTAAAATCTCGGATATTGCCACCGGATTGGCTTTGCCGCGAGTTTCTTTCATCACTTGACCGACTAAAAATTGCAGTGAAGCTGTTTTTCCTTTTTTATAATCCGAAACTGCAACTTGATTTTCTTTTATCATTTTTTCCGCGGCTTTTTCAATTTCGCCCATATCTTCTACCCGAACTAAATCTTTTTCTCTAATTACCCGCGACGGATCTTTGCCAGTTGCCCACATTTCTTTTAAAACATCTTTGCCGGCGCGCGAAGTAATGATATTGCGATGAAGCAGTCCGCACCATTCGGCAAAATTTTCAGCATCAATCTTTATATCATCAATTTGAGCTGATGACTCGTTAAGAAATCCAAGTAAGTCGCTTAAAATATAATTAGCGGCTAAATTAATTAATAATTGCCTTTCTTTTTCCAAGAAATGAGGTTTTAAATCTAAATCCTGCGCCAATAAACTGTCTTTATCAAGACCCTCCTTATCCCAATTCATAAATTCGCTTACGACATTTTCAAAATAGTTTGCTATTTTTTCATTATTAATCAGAATATTGGTTTGGCCGTCTTGCAATCCATAATTATTCTTAAATCTTGTTCTTTTTTGGGACGGCAATTCCAATATTGCCGCTTTAATTTCTTCGATACTTATTTCCACTGTTGACGGCCCGCCCGCAGAAGTGGGCGAGGCTCGCCCATCCACATTAATGTGGATGGGCGGCAAATCCGGTTCTGGAAAATAACGATAATCATGAGATTCTTCTTTTACTCGTTGAGAAAAAGTCTGCACCTTATCTTCACTCCAGCCGCGAGTTTCTTGCGCTATTTTTTTACCTTCGCTAAGGAATTCTGACTGCCTTTTAATTTCATAATCAATCGCGTCGCGAACAGCTTTAAAAGAATTTAAATTTTTTACTTCAACTTTTACGCCCAATTTTTCAGAACTGGCCAGCTTAATGGAAAGATTGGCTTCTACCCTCATTTGTCCTTTTTCCATATTGGCATCGGAAACGCCTAAATACCGCAATATTAATTGAAGTTCCTGCGCGAAGGCCGACGCCTCTTCTCCGGAATGCAAATCCGGTTCGGTTACAAGTTCCATTAATGGAACGCCGGCGCGGTTAAAATCAATCAATGAATGGCCGATATGGCCAAAATGAATAAGTCGTCCCGTATCTTCTTCAAGATGAATTCTTGTAATTCTTATTTTTTTACCGTGGCCGGGAATAATCAATTCGCCGCCCAAACAAATCGGCTTGTCATATTGCGAAATTTGATAGCCCTTTGGCAGGTCTGGATAAAAATAATTTTTCCGGTCCCATTTGGTGATTTCGGAAATTTTACATCTCAAAGCCAAGCCAACCTTAATTACATGATTAACCGCTTCTCTATTAATAACTGGCAGAGTTCCCGGCTGGCCGGTACAAACAGGACAGATATTAATATTAGGATGTCTTTCATCCGGATCATTTTTGGAAGCGCAAAACATTTTGGTTTTTGTTTTAAGCTCCGCGTGTATTTCTAAACCTATGACTGGCTCGTATTTCATAAAATTACATCCAAATACTATAAATAATTTAACATAAAATATTAAAAAATAAAATGGCTGAATTTATACTATAAAAACGATCGTTTTTATAGTATAAAACAGAAAAATAAAAAACCTCATTTTGAGGTTTTAACTTTTCAAAATTTTTAAGATATCGTTGAAAATTTCTTCTTTGCTGCGGTTGCCGTCAATGTGAATTACCAAGCCGAGATTTTCAAAATATTTAATTACTTCTTCAACATCGGTTTTATACCAGTTGAATATTTTATCAACTGCTTCTTTCGTCGTATTTTCGGCCCTGATTCCAAGCGAACTGCCGCACTGCGGACAAATCGGATTTTCAATTAACTTCTCATCGCAAAAAGAAATTTCGCAATTATCGCAGCTTCTTCTTAAGAAAATCCTCTCTTTAGCCAGATTTTCGTCAATGTATATCGCGACGACAATTGGCTTTCGCTTTAAAAGTTCGAGAATTTCCATAAGTCCGCGGGCCTCTCCTATTTTCTTGGGCGCTCCAGCAAAAACGATTGGCTCAAACTTTTCGAGTTTAATCAAGCTGGCGACAGTCAGATAATTGATAATAATTTCGGGCGCCAGGTTCCCTCTCCCCAAACTTTCGCCGAGGACCAGAAATTTATTTGAAAGCCGTCGCAATTCATAACCGCTGCCGAAAAACTTGAAACCGCACAAATCCTGAAGCAGCCGGCCCTGAGTGTCTTTGCCGCAACCCGGCCGTCCTTGAATAATAACCGTTGTGCCTTCAAAATTGTTGTCCCAAAGCGGTTTCTGACGGTCGTTAACATAAGGATTGGCAGTTTTAATGCGAATAATCAGTCGCCGGATACTGTTGCGGCCTTTTCTAAAAGCTTCCACGTGTTTTCTTATAAAACCTATGACTTCTTTTTCGGAATTAAAAACTAAACTGTAATAGTCCGTAAGCATCCGGATCATAAAAGTGGAATTATTATCTAAAATTCCCTCGCTGTGAGGGCCAATAATAACGAGTTTAGGAACACCGCATAGCCACGCCATTACGATTTCGCTGGTCGTGCCGCCAGATGCCTCCGGCGAGGGCCTTGCAACTATAAAATCGGTGTGTCTGACGCCCCTTAAACTCATTTTAAGAAGCAGTTCATTTTGGCAATATTCCAAAAACTTGCCCTGGTCGCGCAGTTTCTTCATCTTGGCGCCGTAAACCTCCTGCGGGCAATGATTGGCATTCAAGTGTTCAAATGTGTCGCCAATAATCTTGAACCCGAATTCTTCGGTTAAAACACCGTCAAGCTGATTTTTGGTATGAAAAGCCAACGCCGGGTCGCGTTCAATCGGGCCGGAACGATAGCAGGTTACCATGAAAAATTTTTTCTTTCGGGATATTTTTTGTAAACGAATTCAAAGAATTCTTCTCGGCTCCTGAAAAATTCGGTGTTGAAATAAGTAATGAACGGACTGGCTTCGCTGCCTAAATAAATAACCCATTCGTCTTTGGTTTTGGTATGGCTTTCGTGAGTCTCATGATTAACGCCAGGAGAAGGAACAACGCCGGGCCACAGCGTTACGCCCATATCGCATTGATTAACAAACCAGTATAAATCGCGATGAACAACGTGATTATTGATAGTAAGCATTTCTTCGTCGTCAAATTTATCAATCGGTATTACTCCGACAATTTCAACAGCCAAGGGGCTAAAAACGGTAAAAGGTTTGTCCAATTCTTTAATAAACTCATCAATTATTGCCCTTTTTTCCGGCTCCCGGAAGTGGGAAATTGGCATCTTTACATAAACTGTTTCTATTTCCGGATGGAAAATCAATTTGTAAAGAGTTGAAATCGGCTGGCCGGTAGCGAGCGCGAAAAACGGCTTATCTGCAAAATCGGCCCAGCCGGAAGTAACTTCAACTTCAACATTTTGCCAATAAAGAATTTTGGTGTAAGTAAGTTTTCCTCTCCACTCTCCTCTTTGGCCCAAGCGGTGGGCGATATTTCTAAAATCGTCAATGAAAGTTACATACATATCAGGCGAAAACTTCTTAAGAAATCTATCGTAGGTCCGATAAAATCTCTCTTTCCAGAACATAAAGGCGTGCATGGAAATAACTATCGCATCGTAGTTTTCAGAGTTCGCTGAAATGTCGGATAAAATACCTGCGAAAACAGCCGAGCGATTCATTTGAAGCAGATCTTTATCGGCGTTTAAAAAATTCTTTTTCTTAAGCTTTATGCCGCAACTGTGAGCGTGTTTTAACATTAGCTCGCCAACGTTAAAAACATGCACTTTTTTTCCCCGATTTTTACAATAATCTTCCCATTCTTTAAGATATTTCTTTTCGCCAACGCCGGAAATACCGGTAGTCAGAATGAGTTTCATCGTTTTTACCTCTTTTTAAAGAACAAAATTCTTTTGATGCTTTTTAACATAATAATTAAAAAATAGCAAAAAACCCCGCTACTGCGGGGTAAATTTCATTAAACTTTACTGTTCGGCGATTTATACCAAGGATGGCCTTCAATCATTTCCGAGGTAAAATCGCTAAAAAGATTAGGATAGCGACAGGTCATTATTTCGCCAAGTTTTCCGAAAACAAGACGAATTTCTTCTTCGGCGCTGGGATGAGTTCTCATTTCAAGCAACCAGCGGATAGTGCGGGGATTGGCCGACCAGCCGATAGTTGTCGCCAAACCTATGGGCGCGATTCGGCGCATCGCCGAAGTGATAATTTTCTTCTCGCTAAATGGTTTGCTGGAAGAATCCAGTTCAAAAATCCGCGCCAATTCCAACTGTAACTGTTCAAGCTCTTCAAAAGTGCGGGCGAAAATTTCAACCGCCTGTTTATTTTCACTAATAACCGTTGGCAGCCATTGCCCGAGATCTTCAAGGCGCACAAATCGCAAACTTTCCTGCGATATACCTACGCCAACCCGATGTCGCACCAATTCATGGGTAAACACCCGGGAAACATCGGCAAAAATAAAATTTAAAACCGGATGTTCAATAACAGAGCCGTGTTTTACATTAAGAACATTGCCGATATAGTCGTAATTTCGCTCGCGAATTTTGGTAACATTAGCATTAAGTCCCGGTTTAAAACTCCGATAGCAAAGACGGCCGTATATTTCAATCAGGCGTTCCGTGTCAGTCGGCGCGTCCGAAGTCCATTCAGGCACGCCAATATGTTCAAGATACGCCCTTAGACCTTCTTCTATAACACGCGTTTCGCCAATAAGAAATACTTTCGGTTCTACTTTATGCAATTCTACCTCCATCCATATTTTGCTTTGATTAACAGTTTATATACAGCAACAAGCGCCTCCAGGTAAACAGCATCCGCGTCCTTGGCGGCATCAATAATTACCCATTTTCCGTCAGGATCGTTTTCCGCTTGTTCAAGATAGCCGTTACGGACGCAATGGTGAAAATTTATCGCTTCAAGCTCAAATCGAGTTTCCGGTTTTTTGCGCTTCAAACCGATTTCCGGGTCAATATCCAAAAGAATTATCAGGTCAAATCCGACATTCTGCCTGGCAAGCGCGTCTCTTACAAGAATATCTGTAAGATCAAGGCCTCGGCCATAATGCTGGTAAGCAATTGTTGATGGCGACGAACGGTCGCAAAGAATAATTTTTCCTCTCCGCAAAGCGGGAATAATAATTTTTTCAAAATGATCGGCGCGGCATTCAAAAAACAGCGCAAGCTCTTCTTCTTGCGTCATAGGCAAATTCGGATCCATCAGTATTTCCCGAATTTTGACGCCTTTTTGCGTGGCATGGCCCGGCTCTTTAGTTTCTAAAGTAACGTAGCCAAAAAATTTTAATATGGTTGAGAGCGCTTTAATCAATGTTGATTTGCCGGCGCCTTCGCATCCTTCAAAAAGAATTAATTTTCCAGGATAATTATGAGAGATCAATACCACCTCCTACAACACTATTTAACTTTTTGTTAATATATCTAACTGTTTGGGCACGAAGCGCGTTGAATTTCGGGTCATGCATCGAATTATCAAGTTCAAAATCGGCCATCGGCCTTAAGGTTTCAATCAAGCTTTCCGCTTCCGCAGCTTGTTCTTCAAGAAATTTCTCCCATGTTTTTTCGGCGTCGCCCGGCCGGTCGCTTCTAACAACCAATCTTTTATAAGATTCTTCTGGTGGGGCGTAAACATAGCCGAGAAAACTGTTCGGCAAATTTTTTAGCATTTCCACGTCTTTTGGCCGGCGAACGCCGTCAAGAAAAACAATATCGGCCGGATCGGTTAAGACACGCTTAAAAATTATATTGCCTAGCAGATTTTCACCGAAGGCCTGCCGCAGAATTGTGGAAAGCAACTGTTGATTTGGCCGCGATTTTTCAAGACACAATAAGTTCAAGGCCTCGCTAAGCGGATCGGAAAAATGATGAATTGAAACCGTAAATTTTCCAGCGAGTTCTTTTTTAATTATTTTATAGACCGTTTCTTTGCCCGTAGCCGTATGGCCGATAATGGCGAGATAGAGTTTCGCCATTATTTTTCCTCCCGCTCAACTTTGCTGGGCGAGGCTCGCCCTTCTTCAGGAAGGACGGCTTCCAGCTTCAGTGTAATCTTTGCCATGTTGCGAAACAGGCCGCCCGGACCTTGAAGAAAATCAATGGCCTTCTGTAGAGTTTTTAAAATATCGCTAATATCAATAAACTCCAAAGCAACGCCTTTTTGTTCGCAAAGTTCTTTTACATAATCGCCGCCCAAAGGATTGTGATAAATGCCAATATAGCGCAATTTTTTAATATTTTTGCTTAATACTTTTCGGGCGCAAGGATAACACGGATTACCGATAATAGTGGCTGTGCCATTTTTAATCCGAGACAGGTCGAGACAATTTAAAAGCGCGTTCTCTTCGCCGTGATTGGTTCTTAAGCAATGATTCTCAACCATAAAATGGCCAACGTCGTCGCAATGAGGAAGTCCCGATAGTGCGCCGTTGTATCCGCCGGCAATTAAAATATTTTCGGCGTCTCTTATAACTGTCGCGGTCCGCAAACGGTCGCAAGTGCCGCGGCAGGAAAAAATTAAAGCGATTAAATCAAAGTATTCTTCAACCGTTAACCTTGGCGGTTTTTCCATTTTTCTTTCTCCATATTAAATTTTTAAACAGCAAGTTTTAAGATTCTAACGTAATTACTTTATAATTTCAATACCCATACTTCTTGCCGTTCCCATAATGATTTTTTCCGCCGCTTTAATGTCGTTGGCGTTTAAATCAACGAATTTTTTCTCGGCGATTTCCCGGATTTGCGCCATTGTAACTTTGCCAATCTTGTCTTTTTTTGGATTGCCGCTTCCTTTTTCAATTCCCGCCGCCTTTTTAAGAAGCGCGGCCGCCGGCGGTGTTTTAAACTTCATTTCGTAAGTCCTGTCTTCATAAACGGTAATTTCCACCGGAATAATATCGCCGCCCATATCTTTAGTTGCCGTGTTAAATTTACTGACAAACTCGCCTATGTTAAGGCCGTGCGAACCCAAAGCCGGGCCAACAGGAGGCGCCGGCGTTGCCGCCCCCGCCGGAATTTGTATTTTTATAATTGTCTTAATTTTCTTTGCCATATTTTTCTAAAAATTAATATTTTTAGCTAAAAATATGAGCTATCCCGCCGACCCGCGCTTCGCCGTAGGCTTTGGCGAGGCGAGAGCCTTGGCGAAGGCGGATGCCCACATTATTATAGTTTTTTAATCTGGAGTGAATCAAGCTCCACAGCCGTCTCCCGGCCGAACATTGAAATCATAACCTTAACCTTGCCCCTTTCTTCGTCAACTTCGCTTACCTTGCCATCAAAATCTTTGAATGGCCCGTCAACAATTTTTACCGGATCGCCGACAGAAAACTCAATTTTATATTTTGACTCGCCGATGCCGGTCATTCGTTTTTGAAGTTCCTTAATCTCCTCCGGAGAAATCGGGATAGGCACCGTGCCGGCGCCGATAAAACCGGTTACATTCGGCGTGTTTCTGACCACATACCAGGAAGCGTCGGTAACAATCATTTCCACCAAAACATAACCCGGATAAATTTTTTCTTCAACGGTCTTGCGTTTGCCGTTTTTAATCCTGATTTTTTTTTCCTTCGGCACCAAAACATTAAAAATTTTATCGGCCATATCCAAAGATTCAATTCTTTGTTTTAAATTGCGCGCCACCGCGTCTTCATATCCGGAATAAGTGTGGAGCACGTACCAATTTCTTCCTTTTGAAATTTGCTTTGCCATATTTTTCTAAAAATGAAATTTTTAGCTAAAAATATGAGCACCCCGCAACTGCGGGGTCGCCCACTTTACTTAAATAAAAAGAAATTAAATCCTGTAGTAAAAACAAAATCCAAAGCGCCTAAAAATACCGCCACCGCCAAGGAAACGCCTATAACCACTATTGTGTAGTTGATAGTGTCGCTTTTGGTGGGCCATTTTACTTTAGCCATTTCCACCCTGACTTCTTTAAAATATGTTTTTGTTTTCTCTAAATAACTCATAGATTAGGCATTTTTAAAAAGCCCGCAGGCTTTTATTACCCTTAACCATAGCAAAAAATTAAACTCCTGTCAATAAATAACTATATATCCAAATTCTTCACCGTTTTAGCGTGCATCTGGATAAATCTTTTGCGGGGAGCCACTTCATCGCCCATCAAGATGTCAAAAACCTTGTTGGCCTTATCGGCATCTTCAACTGTTACTTTTTTCATGGCGCGATTTTCTGGATTCATCGTCGTTTCCCATAATTGTTCCGGATTCATCTCGCCCAAACCTTTGTAACGCTGAATATTCGGATTCAACATTTTTTCTTTTTTAAACTCGCTTAAAATTTCTTCTTTATCCTCGTCGGTATAGGCGTACTCGCTTTTTTTGCCGCTTGAAATTTTATAAAGCGGCGGTTCGGCAATGTATATATATCCGCTGTTAACGAGTTCGGGGAAAAATCTAAAAAATAAAGTGAGAAGCAAAGTCCTTATATGCGCGCCGTCAATATCGGCATCGGTCATAATTATAATCCTGTGATAGCGCAGTTTGCTTATGTCAAACTCCTCGGCAACCGCCGTCCCAAGCGCTATAACCAGAGCCCTGATTTCTTTAAACGCCAGAACTTTATCAATACGGGCTTTCTCAACGTTTAAAATTTTACCGCGCAGAGGCAAAATAGCCTGAAATCGCCTGTCTCGGCCTTGCTTTGCCGAACCGCCGGCTGAATCACCTTCAACAATGAAAATTTCCGATTCGGACGGATCTTTGCTTGAACAATCGGCCAATTTACCGGGCAACGCCAGTCCTTCCAAAATGCCCTTCCTTAAAACAGTCTCCCGCGCCGCCTTAGCCGCTTTGCGGGCTTTGGACGCTAAAATGGTTTTCTCCAATATTTTTCTCGCGTCGGCGGGATTTTTTTCAAGCCATTCGGATAAACTTTCAAAAGTAACCGCCTCCGCGGCCGTTCTGGCTTCGGGATTTCCTAAACGCGCTTTCGTTTGCCCTTCAAATTGGGGATCGCGCAACTTAACGCTTAATACCACAGTCAGTCCCTCTCTTACATCATCGCCGGTCAGGTTTTCTTCGGATTCTTTGATATAACCGTTTTTACGGGCGTAGTCATTTAGACTGCGCGTCAAAGCGGTCCTAAAACCGGTAAGATGCATGCCGCCTTCTCCCGTATGGATATTATTGGCAAAACTTAATTCCTCCGATTGTATATCTTCCGTATATTGAAAAGCCGACTCGACTAAAATATTATCCGAAGTTTTTTCTATATAAAAAATATTATCGTGAATCGTACGCTCGTCTTCTACCAAATACTTAACGAAAGAAATAATACCGCCTTCAAAATAAAAAGCATGAGAAAAAACAGGTTTCTTGCTTTCATCGCGGAAAACAATTTTGACGCCGCGGGTCAAATATGATTGCTCGCGAAGATGATCTAAAATCCGGTTTATATCAAATCTGATGTCTTTGAAAATTTCCGGGTCGGGATCAAAGGTCACGGACGTGCCTGTCTTTTTACAAGTATCTACTTTTTTAACTTTAGTTTTTGGAACCCCGCGCTCATATTCCTGCGTCCAAACGTTGCCATCGCGACAAACTTCCGCCTTAAGCCAGCGGGACAGGGCGTTAACCACGGAAACGCCAACACCATGGAGACCGCCCGATATTTTATATGACTCGCCTCCGAATTTTCCGCCGGCATGAAGCGTTGTCATAACGGTTTCAAGAGCCGATTTTTTGGTTTGTTTATGCGTTTCAACAGGAATGCCACGGCCGTCATCGATAACTCTGATCTTATTTCCTTCAAGAAGCGACACTTCAATATTCTTGGCGTAACCGACCATCGCTTCGTCTATAGAGTTATCAAGCACCTCCCAAATCAAGTGGTGCAAACCGTCAACGCCGGTTGAACCGATGTACATACCCGGTCTTTTTCTTACCGGCTCAAGGCCTTCTAAAACATAAATATCTTTAGCGGTATAGGTCGGTTCTTTTTTTACTTCTTTTTTTTCAGTTATGATTTGTTTTTTTGCCATAAATTTTAGACAAAGCCATTATCTTAATTCTGCGTTAAATTGTTTGGCGGTTTCACCGTAGATTTTTTCTTGAACTTTGTCCACTTCGTCTGATAAAAGTGTCCTGTCATTCTTTCTATATATAATACGATAGGTGTAGCTTAATTTATCATTTCCGAATTTTTCCGAATCGGAATATTTATCCAAAAGCTCTACTTCTTCAACCAAATCGCCTCCTAAATCTCTTATCAAGTCAAAGTAGTCGTTTGGAACAAATTTTTTATCAACTATAAAAGAAATATCGCGGGTAATAGGCGGAAATTTGGAAACTTCTTTATATTTATTTCCCAGCTTGAGCTGCCTTTTCACCCTTTCGTCTTGCGACCACAAAAGACGAATGTCGGGCAAATCCATACTGATCATTGCCAGCCGCTCAAGACCGAACCCAAACGCCCAACCGTTATATTCTTCTGGATCAACGCCGAGATTTTTTAAAACGACTTTTCTTACCACTCCGGCGCCAAGAACTTCTATCCACCTGTTTCTAATCTGAATTTCCATTTCAATTGAAGGATCGGTATAAGGAAATTCATCGTTATTAAAGCGGTACTTAATATCTTCACCAAAGACTCTTCGCGCTATTTCTACTAAAACTTCTTGCAAGTCATTTATAGTTATAACGTGATCTTCCTTGCGGCACAAATACCAGCCGTCCATCTGGTGGAACACGTTCATGTGCTGGCGGTCTATTTCATCTTTTCGGTAAACTTTGCCGTGCGACAAGGCGCCGACCGGTTCGCCTTTTTTAATTCTGCTCATTACCTCGGGCAAGTTAAGATGATAATACCACATTACCGTGGTGTGAGTCCGCAAAACATGGCTTTCATCTATAAAATATGTATCGGACGCGCTTCTGGCCGGATGTTCGGAAGGAAAATTAAAAAGATCAAAACTTATATCGTATGAAATAATTTCGGGTATGTTTAGGTTATTAAATTCAGCGAAACGCGGCAAACTGACAATGCGTCGCGCGAGATCCGCCAAAGGACTTCCGGGAGCGCGTGTCAGGTCGGGCATAGCTAAAAAACGCTTCAACCTTTCGGCTTCGGGATCGTGTCTTTTCTCCAGAACTTCTATTAATAATTTTTCTTTCTCCCTGCGGGAGATCTCGCGTAGCGAGACAATTTTATTATCTGCCATAAAATAACAAGCAAACCAATTGAGCCAATAGTCGCGCTAATGTATAAAATAGTAATACCTAAGGCGCCGGCGCCGGTGGGACTCTCAAAAAAAACAATGCCAAAAAAAGAAGACCATGCCAGAATAGTTGAAAAAATAAGAGCTGCTAAATAAGCTCGGGTTACGCCTATCAACATATATGATATATTATCAAAATTTTAAGATAAAAGCAACAAAAAATTTCTGTGTAAAACACAGAAATTTTTTGTTGCGGGGGTTGGATTTGAACCAACGACCTCAAGGTTATGAGCCTCGCGAGCTACCAGGCTGCTCTACCCCGCGTTGAAATTGTACAATAATTTTGATAGAATGGTCAAATGTTGGGCTTATATGCTAAGTTTAGGCCAGGGTAGCTCAGTGGTTAGAGCATTCGTTTCATAAGCGAGAGGTCGTGAGTCCGATTCTCACCCCTGGCACTACAACTTAATAAGTATGCGGGCGTAGCTTAGTCGGCTCAAAGCGCCTCCTTGTCAAGGAGGAGATCGCCGGTTCGAATCCGGTCGCCC
>CAZKLP010000008.1:0-26266 GCA_964553885.1 uncultured Candidatus Saccharibacteria bacterium | reverse complement strand
TATTATTTTCGTATAGGGCATTAAAAGTATGGAAAAATTCCTCTTCTGTTGAAGCCTTTCCCCCAATAAATTGAATATCATCAATAATTAAGACATCAACATTTCGATATTTCTCTTTCATATCCTCCATTCTTTTATTTCTAATGCCGTAAATTACGTCGTTAGTGAATTTTTCCGAAGAAACATACTTCACCTTAACATTATTTTCATATTTAGTTTTAATGGCATTACCAACTCCTTGAATTAAGTGCGTCTTGCCGAGTCCTACGCCACCGTAGATAAAAAGCGGGTTATATTTTTTTCCAATTTCTTCACTAGCAGCAGTTGCTGCCGCATAGGCAAGTTCATTAGATTTTCCAACAACAAAAGAATTTAAAGTGTAACGAGGATTTAAATTAGTTTCCGGATCTATTTTGAATTCTTCAAAAGCTAATTGGGTTTTAGTATTTGATTCTTGGTTTTGTTTTTTAGTATTAGTATTAGTTATCGTTGCCAGATTATTACTAACTGTAAAATGAATTTTTTTAGTAGATTCGTCTAAATTTCTAAGCGCATTAAGAATTATTTTATTATATTGTTTTCAAGTAAATTTTTCAATAAAAAATTATTGAAAAATTTACTGCTTTGGCGGCAAATTCTTTGAGATTTAAAGAATAAAAAATTCCCTTTGCAACAGATAGAACTTTCTTTCATGCTTTCAATTAACTAAAACTAACTAGATCGAGCCGGTAATCTAGATCGTTTTTCTCTTACTCAGAAATTTTATACGAAACCACTTCGTAGTTTACTTCATCCTCTTTTCCTTGCGGGATTGCCTCTACATCAGCAGGAACATTACCACCAATACTGTGTTTTCGATAAACGATTTCTCCGTTGAGATGACCCTCAACAACCCGAGGATGTCTCACTCCGGGGATTTGACCTCGACTGTCCATCTCTTCTTGCCACTGCTCTTCTGCCATTTCTAATCCCCTCGAGCCTTTTCCGCCCATCCATGAAGCTTCCCGAATTGCTTCGGGTAACAACTCTCCAGGTACATATTCTCTTTTTGTTTCTAAATTCTCACTCATGGCGTATAACCTAAAAAAATTAAATAGTACTATAAGACTTCCGATCTTTATTTTTATTGAGCTGGCTTGCTTACCGTAGTCCCGTTTAGCGGGACGAAGGCAGGACTTTGCTTCTTAATATTAAGTAAATAATTATACGCTGACAGGGCGGCGGCAACGCCGTCGCCGGCGGAAATATTATTTTGCTTATAAAGTTCGTCGGTAACGTCGCCAGCGGCAAAAATTCCGGGCCTGTTCGTCGCGCCGGTTTTATGGTCAACAATGATTTCTCCGGCCTTATTCATTTCAACAAGATTTTTCATAAATTCCGAATTAGGAACAGAGCCGATTTCAACAAAAACACCGCCTACCGCCAATTTTTTTATTTGATTATCGGTTTTATCTAAATATTTAAGACCGGAAACAAACTGATCGCCTAAAATTTCCTGTGTTTGCGCATTACTTATGACAGTAACTTTCGGCGATTTTTTGACTTCTCCCTGAGTTAAAGGATCGCCGGATAGTTCAGGCCCGCGGTTTATTAAATAGATTTTCGCCGCGTAAGGAAACAAATCAACAACCGCTTCCAAACCGGCGTTGCCGCCGCCGACCACGGCCACATCCTTGTCTTTAAAAATCGGAGCGTCGCAAGTGGAGCAATAAGCCACCCCTCGGCCGTCAAATTTATCTTCTCCGGGAATGCCGAGCCGCCGCCGACGGCCGCCGGAAGTAATTATTAAAGTTTTCGTTTGATACGACATTCCTTTTTCGGTTTTAACTTCGTAACCGCCGGAGATTTCTTTGGCTTCCAAAACCTTATCCGGAGAAACTATTTCAATTCCTTCTTGAGCCCGAATATGTTCCTCAAAAGCTTTAGCTAATTCAAATCCGCTTATACTTTTAATTCCGATCCAATTTTCAATGCCCGCAGAAACAACCGACTGGCCGCCGAAACTTTCGGTGATAAGAAGAGTTTTTAATTTTTTTCTGGCAGCGTAAACGCCAGCCGCCGCTCCGGCCGGTCCTCCGCCTATAATGATTAGGTCGTACATAAACTATTTGCTTAATTCCGCGTCAATAATCTGAGTAAAAGTGGCTGTCGGCAGAGCACCGGCGTAAAGTACACTGTTGATAAAATTGGCCGGTGTTCCCTGGACTCCTGCTTCACCACCGGCTTTGGTTTCTTTTTTAATTTCTTCCAAATATTTATCGGAATCCATACAAGCATTGAATTTTCCTGCGTCCAAACTTAACGCGACGGCAAAACTTTTCAGATTATTTTTACTGAAAGCGCCTTGATTTTCACCGCGCTGGTTACTGTATAGATAGTCATGATATTGCCAAAATTTTCCCTGTTCGCCGGCGCAACGAGCCGCGTTAGACGCCCAAAATGATTCCTGTCCCAAAAAAGCGAAGTCGCGGTAAATAAATTTCACTTTTCCGGTTTTAATATAATTTTCTCGCAGCGTCGGCTCGGTGTCTTTAAAAAACTTGCCGCAAAACGGGCACTGAAAATCGCCGTACTCAACAATAGTAACCGGCGCGTTAGCCTCGCCCAAAACAAAATCGCCGGAAGTTACCGGCGGCATAGAACCGATAGCCGCTATTTCATTTTTTACGGCATTTTTTGGCGATGGTCCGTTTACCGAATAAATAAATGCCACCGCGATAACAACGCCGGCTAAAACAATTGCGCCGGGAATAAGGTATTTATTCATTTGATCATTCATAATTTTTTATTATTTTCATATTTAATATTATGTATTGGAGTCTAACACAAATTTAAAACCCCCACAATGGGGGTTTTAAATTTGTGTTACTTGCTTTCTTATTACTCTTAATAAAGCTCATTCAATTTCTCTCTGGTTTTTGGTCCAACATTGCCGTAGCCAGGTTGGCCGGCGGAAGCAATTCCATATTTTTCCTGGAATTTTTTAACCGCCCGCTGGGTTGCAGGACCGAAATATCCGGTAACAAGACCTTCGGGATAAACCGAAGGATCGGTTTTAAAAGCAGTCTGAAGATTGCGGACGTCATTATTGGTCATTCCAAAAGACAGCGGCTTAGCAAAGTTAAATCCAAGAGAGGAGTCAGCCGGCTGTTGAGCCAACTGAATTGCCTGGATATCAATTAAAATAGCGGCAATTTCTGCTTGAACCGCGGCAATATCAGCAACCGGAGAGTTTTTAGTTAATGTAGCAATTTTTGCCATAACGGAAACAATTTTAGCGTTGACACTATCAAGAGATGGGGCGGCCGGCGTTGCTGGAGTCGCAGGAACGGCAGGAGTTTCACCCGGAACGGCCGGAGTAGCGGGAACCGCCGGTGTTACCGGTGTAGCCGGAACTGCCGGAGTAACAATTGCCGTAACCGTGCCGCCACCGCCGCTGCCGCCTCCACTCCCGGCAGTACCGGAGAAATTACCGGTACCGGAACCGGTATCGCTGGAATCTTGAGAATCGGTAAAGGCATAAGTTAAAGTACCGGGGCCTTGATAATCAAGCTGGCCGCCAACATTAGTGCCTGAAAGTCCGAAAGTAACGCCTCCTGAAAAAATACCGGAACTCGCGCTTGTCTCGGTTAGAGTAACAGATTCGCTATCGCTGATACTACTTTTAGCGGTAATAAGAACCGATTGAGTTTCAATAGTATCTGCGAGAAGGTTCAAACTTACATCAGTCACTCTGACATAAACTTTATCAGGAGTATCGCCGTTAAATGAACCTTTGGCAGTACCGGTGCCATCATCAAACTGTGAAGTTGAGGCTTTAACGATTTTACCCGTAGTTCTTGTTACCGAACCGCTATTAGTATATGTAGAGCCTGTAACGGTGAAAGTACTTGTGGTTAGAGCCAAAGTGCCGGAATCAATAGAAACAGTGCTGGTCGCGGTTACATTGCCTAGTAAAGTTTTGGTAACACCAGCGCCGCTTATCACAAGATTCGCATAAGTGCCGGTGGCAACATTGGTAGCGACACTGGCGTTGGTATATTTAACCAGCGAGCCGTTAGCGACAAAATCGCCGTTGGCCTTTTCAAACGCCGTTCCGGAACCCGACAAAATAACAGCGTTGCTATTAAAATTAACACTGGAGGATGCATTTAGCGTTAGAACATTTGATATGGTAGTAGTAGAGGTGCAGCCGTTGGTAGTGAAACAAGTAGAACTGCCGCTCTTCATATCAAATATGTAAGTGCTAAGCGCGGTGGTAGAAGTTGGGGTAAAAGTAAGATTATAATAAGTAGTCGTAGCCACAACAATACCACCGCCCGTTCCGGTAAATGTAACTGTGCCTGTCGCGGCATAAAAGAATGTATCAGCAGTAGTAGTGCTAAGTTTAAACGGAATAGCATTAAGGCTACTAGTAGCAAAAATTATGGTTCCACTACCCCAAGTGGAGTCACCCAACTTAAGGGTACTTGTTCCTACTAAAATAATACTGGAGCTGGCGGCAATTGTAGCATCCTTACCTAAAATTAAAGTCGCGCCACTTTTATAGCCACCGGCATTATAGCCAAGCTGTAAATATTCTAACGAGCCGGCAAGTGTTGACGTGGCCCGAACAGTAACATTACCACCCGCTGTTGAAGTTGCGATAACTGCCTGATCGGTTACAGTTTTGCCAGGATAATTACTGTCATTTCCCCAGTTGAGAGGGTCAGTCCAAGTTACTCCATCGCCACCGCCATCCCACCAAAAATAAGTGGCGTTTACCGTACTAGCGTTTAAAAATAAAAATCCCGTAGCTAAAAACAGCCCGAGAAGTATAAAATATTTTCGTGACATTTTTATTAATTAAATTAATTTTAATACAATTTCATCGCAGATATTTTTAACATATCCACAAGCTCTTAATAAGTATAACCAATTAAATTTTCTTGTATATAGCAATCTGTGGATAACCCATCAATACTTATAGCTGTCAATCAAAAGCCCATTTTGATCGCGTAATTCTATTGTATCGCGAAGTGAATCAAAAATTTTATTACTATTGCCGGTATAAATTTTCCATTCCTTGTAAAAGTCGCTGTCGCTCTGATGGTTTGCTACGCAAGCGTTGTAATTCATATTTTTTTCCGCCCACTGGCGACACTCGCCGGATTGTTTGTTTAACTCATTTTCGCTTGGCGCCCGGCAAGAACCGGCGCGAAGTATCAAATCTTGGCAAGCGTTGTCAAGCCCATCTAAATCACCGAGATTGAATCCGCCGGCGCAGTAATTAAGCGAGTAACCCGCCAGATTATACAAATTACTAAGCCAGCCAAAACATTTATTGGCGCGAAAATTCATCGCCAGAGGGCTTAAGCCTGTAGTAACATCCAATCGGTCGCCACTTCCAAGCCAAATATCAGAAGGCGCGACGTCGAATTGAGGCAGATTAACTCCTTTACCGATAATCGTTTCTCCTTTTTTAAGGCTTTTAATTTTCCATCCGGTTATGTTAATTTTGTCTTCGGCGAAAAAATACAATGCCCGCAAACTTATTGCGCCATTGCCATAACGGAAAACGCTGCTAATACCGACTTTTTTAACATTTTGTTGCGGAGTTGATGTTGTAGTTGAAATTCGCGATTTGCTAAAAAAATAATTTAATGACGGTTTTGTCGTTATTTTCGGTAAAGAAAGAGGCAAATAAAATGACCCTGATTTTAATGACTGAATCGCGTAAGGCAATCCAATAAAAATGCCGATGGTCAGCAATATTAACAAAATAAAACCAAAAACAAATGGAAATTTCATACGCTTTTGCTTAGTAATCCGAATCTACGAATGATATCCGAATACTGCGAATAAAATTCTAAATTCGGATTATTCGGATAGTTTTTAATTTATTCGGATTATTATTTTTTATTTCTGTAAACTTTCTACAATTTTTAACTCTTCCTGCATTTTATCAATTAATCCCAAATTTTGGTAAACCAGCGCAAGCGACTGATGAAGGCTGATGTCATCCGGATTTCTATCTTCTATGGAAAGATAAAGCACTAAAAGTTCAGGCCACATTTTCATTCTTATATAAGAACCGACAACGCCTAAAACCTCTTGCTTCGGCGCGAAACTATATTTGGCCTTTATCATTTCATCCACATCAAATTTTAATCTGCCGTTTATAATTGAAATTTTTGGATTATAAAATATCACTAACGCTTGGTTTATAGCTTTAGTCGCTTCCACATCGTTGCTACTAGCAATATTGGCAATGCCGAGATACCAATGGGTTTGCCAATAATTTGGCGCCGCGGCCGCCGCTTTTTTCATAAGCTCCACTCCCCTGGCGGGATTTTTAGCATCAAAAGACCATTGCAAATAAGAGTAATACACTTCTAAGCGGCCTGGCGCCAGCTCTAAGGCCCTGTCATAAGCGTCTGCCGCTTTATTATAAATTTCCCGCTTAACTTCATCGTTTCCGTCAACGCCTCTCGCTTTATAACTATTCATTTGCCCCAAATTTAAGAAACTAAAAACACTTGGGTGGTCTTTTACCTCTTTTTCAAGTTCGCTGATGCCGAAATCCAAAACTTCCAGCCGGTTTTCCGGATTAAACTTTGAAAGATTATTCTGAAGCCATGTTATATATTGATTTCTAAATTCCGTAGTGCCGAGCGTTTCGTATTTTAAGGACTCTTTATATAATTTAAAAGCATCTTCAGGAGTTACAAGGCCAGCGCTAGCCCCTGAAAAAGCGTTGGTAAATTTGTAGTTGGCAATCACTGGCTTAATACTCGCCTGCCACACTAAGAAAATAGAAAATAAAAGATATAAAATAGAAATCGCCGCGATTAATTGAGAGCTGGAGCTTGGAGCTTGGAGCTTGGAGCTTGGTTGAAATTTATTTCTAAATTCTAAGTTCTTAGTTCCGAGTTCTGTATTTTTCACAAACATCGCGAATCCAATTGTCAGAAAAAGCGCTATATAACTCGCCGGGCTGTCAAAAACGAAAAAACTGTTTACGGCATAAGCAACCGCGAGAGAAGCAAAAGGCCAAATTCGATTTTTTAAAAACACCCAAAACAAAACGGCTATCAAAAACAAATAACCCGCGAGGCCGAAAATACCGCTCATTGACGCGTAATCAAGATAGGCGTTGTGCGCCCTGTCAAAATTTGTTTCCCGCAACTCATATACTCTCGGATTAAGATAGGCGTTGTGAAGATACAGATAATTGTTTGGGCCGAAACCGAATATAGGACGAGCTTTAAAAGCGCTCCAGGCAATCCCCCATTCGGTAAATCTTTGCTGAACCGTGTCATCTCGAAACGACGCGTTTACGATGCGAGTAAGCTGGTCGGTGTTTTTAACAAAATCCTTATCTCGCATAAACCAAAGAAAACCGTATAAAATAATCAGAATCAAAAAAACCAAAGCGATAACTTTTCTAATTTGCGGCTTTTGCCAGAATTGAATTGCCAGATAAACAAAAACTCCGGCGCCAAAACCCAAAAGAGCGCCTCTTGAACTTGCCAAAAAAAGCATCCCGACGTTCAAAAAAAATGCCGCTGCCCACCACCACCGTTTATTTTTATTCGGAGTATTCGGACGCGTTGATAAATTCGGATTACTATTTTGCCATAAATATAAAGAAAAAAAAGTGGAAAAAATCGCGTATGCGCCAACGAGATCGGTATTGCCAATCGTGCCTATTTGGCTCCCGGGCATCCAAACCCATGACAAATTAAAATATTGCGCCAAAACGTAAAAAAACTCCAAAACACTTACCAGGACCGCGACTGAAAAAAAATTACGCCACTCTTTTTCACTTTTTCCGCCAGAGGCGGATCCGCCTTGGGCGGATAAAACGGCGCTTAAAATGAAAGCAAACGCCGCAAAATGAAGCCAAGCAACGGTACCGGACATTCTTTCTGTATTGCCCCAGAAACTGCGAAAAACATCTATGCCGGTAAAACCCGTGATAATCAGAATAATTGTAAGCGACAAAAGGGCGCAAGAAACTAAGTTAAGTTTTGGCCTGTAACGACTGTCCAAAACGGCTAAAGCGACATAGAATAACAAAATGATTTCTGTTACTAGCTGAAAAATCCAGATTTTTGGAAAAATAAACGGAAAGAAAAAAGACCCGCCAACGTAGAGCGGAATAAATAAAATAAAACCAATCCCGAATTTTATTAGTTTTAATAAAAGATTAGACATTGCCATTTTACATTTTAATGTTTACATTTTACACTTAAACTATGTGGCGCCGGCGCTTAAAAATATTTTTACTTGTTATAAGCGATATTTTAATATTGTACGCCGCTTTGGGGCTTACTCTTTTCATCCGTTACTCTATTATGGAACGGGACAGTTCAATGTTTTACAATTTTATCCCGCTTCACTTAACTCCTTTTACCATAATATTCGTTTTTTGGCTAATTGTTTTCTGGGCCTCCGGCCTTTACGATATAATTAAATTAAGAAACGAAGAGGCGTTCTATAAAACGTTTTTAGTCGCTTTTGGAGTAAATGCCGCCATCGCCGCCGCTTTTTTCTATCTTGTCCCATTTTTCGTAATAGCGCCAAAAACAAACCTTTTTATTGATTTGGCGCTTACTTTAGCTTTTCTTTACTTCGGACGCCAATATTTCAACAGATGGGCGAGAGAATCGTTACGGATTCATTTGGTATTTCTCGGTTCAAATGATGAAGTGGTTGAACTTAAAGAATTTTTAAATAAAAACCCCCAGCTCGGGCTTGGAGTTGACGGCGTTTTGGCACCGGACAATTTTTCCGAACTTTCAAATATTTGGCAAACCAAAAAATTTTCGCTTATCGTTTCCGCCAAAAAATTCGGCCAAGGAGAAAAGCTGGCGAGCGTTCTATTTGAATATTTTAAAAAAGGCGTTACTATAAGCGACTTGGATAAATTTTATGAAACCGTTACCAAACGGGTTCCTATTTCAATAATAAAAGAGGTTTGGTTTTTAGAAAATATTTCAGAAATTGAACGAGGCTTTTATGAAACATTAAAGAAGATTTTTGACATATCTTTAGGAATTATTTTTGCCGTCGCGACTGCTGTTATTTTTCCGGTCGTGGCCATAGGCATTAAAATTTTTGACCCGGGACCTATTTTTTACCGCCAAACGCGGGTAGGGAAAAATGGAAAAATATTTACTCTTTTAAAATTCCGTTCTTTACCTAACAAAAAAAATATTGATTACTTAATGAAAAAGCCCGATGAAGAAATAATAACGCCTTTCGGGCTGTTTTTGCGAAAAAGCCATTGGGATGAATTGCCGCAGGTTTGGAATATTTTAAAAGGCGAAATGTCTTTTATCGGGCCGCGCCCGGAAAAACCTGAATTTATAGAGCGCTTGTCGGCTGAAATCCCATTCTACGAAATGCGCAATTTGATAAAACCGGGAATTGCCGGCTGGGCCCAGCTTCACAACCCGATCGCAGGCCCGTCGCTCAAAGAAACGATTGAAAAGCTTCAATATGATTTGTATTACATAAAAAACCGCTCGGTTTTTTTGGACTTATCCATTACCCTAAAAACAATAAGAATCTTGCTTTCCGGCGCCGGAAAATAAATTTTCGCGTGAGCTCGCTAGGAAATATAAAAAACGCGCCTTAAAGCGCGCTTTTGTTATTTTCCGAATTTTCTTTCAAACGCCGTATAATCACCGACGGCTTTTAAAAATTCATTTTCTATAAAATCAGGCCAAAGCGTTTTCGTGTAATATAATACCGAATCAGTCGTAAGGAATGGAAGCGCTCCGTCACTACGATGGGCAAATCCTTTTTTTTCTTCGCCCGTCCGAATTTCAAGGTCAACCGGCGGAAGTTCGCGCGTTATGGAAAAATCCCGAAGCTCGTCAAACTTAATCGTGTTGGGGTTGATGTTATAGCACGCTATATTTTTAACGGCCAAAACCATTTCATCCTTCCCGCTATACCCTAAAAGAATCGTAAGATTTTTGTCTTTAAAATATCGCGTGCGACTTTCTAAATCCTCGATCATTCTTATCAGCTCGACATCAGGAATTATATTTCTCCACCTGCCTATAACCCGCAAACGAATTTCATTCGCAACAAGTTTTTCCGCGAATTCTCCTTCAAGCGTTTCTCGCAAAAGCGAAAAGATGTGTCCAACCTCCGTCAGCTCGCGTTTTAAAAAATTATCTCCGGAAAGAGCCCAAAACGTAAAGTAAGAAATGTCTAAACGAAACGCCGCGTCGGCAATTTCATAAAATCTCTTAACACCTTCGCTATGCCCGCATAGTCGCGGTAATTCTTTTCTGGTTGCCCAGCGGCCATTGCCGTCCGGTATTACAAAAATATGATGAGGGATGTTGTTTGTCACAAGCCGCCTCCGCGTCTGTATGTGGTTAGTGGAATAACTATTTCGGCTTGAGAGCCGGATAAGTAATGGTTTTTCTCATTTCCGGCATGGATCTGAAAACTTCAATCCAGAAACCTTTGATAAAATCTTTAAGTCCTCGCCAAGGGTTTTTAATTTTAATGGTATAAATATATTTTTTAAGAGTATAAACCTTAACCAGATAATAAACCGCCAAGAAAAGTTTTTTAGCCAATGGATTCCGCCAGTGGACAGCGTATTTCTTGATAAATGGCGCGAGCCATGGCCGCCAAACAGCCAAACCCGACAAATACAAAATATTTTTCATCACGTCATTTTGCTCATTGCTAAAACAATTTAACGGCGAGCGTTCAAGAAGTGATTCACCGAATTCATCTACATTCATTTCAAAATAACCTTTTTCTTTACAATATTTGCCTATCTCCGTGCCGGGATACGGCATTAAAATTGAACGGCTTGAAAACCTGACTCCGGCGGCAATTTCAAGGTCAATCGCGTCTTTATCGTCTTGAATGATTGTATGTGCAAGTTCTGCTGATGTAGGCGGAAGACCTAAAATCATATTGTTGAAAACATTAATGCCATAGCGTTTCAAAAGGTGGAAGTTTTCAATAATCTCTTCATTGCTAAAATTTTTATGAACTACCCTTTTCCTAACTTCAAGATTAGCCGCGTCAATTGAAATGTTTAAAGAAATACAACCCGCGGCCTTGAGGCGCTCGGCCATCCATTCATTAATGGAATCAACTCTGACCAGAGCATTAAAGGGAATACCGACTTCTTTCGGATACCGCTCGGCGAATTCCTCAAGCCAAGGATCGTTTTTAGCCAAGACAAAAAGGTCGTCTTCGAATTTGATAAATTCAACCGGCCACCTTTTTTTAAGATCAAGAATTTCTGAAACAACGCGGTCAATGGAGTGCCGCCTTTCATATTTTCCTGAAAAGCCCTTATTTTTTCCCAGTTCTTTTCTTTCTCCAAACGCTTTTTCTTCCCGGTACATTTTTTTTAAAACCGGTTCAAAACAATAAGAGCACGGAAATGGACAACCGCGGCTGGTCATAAATGTCTTGAGCGGGAAATTTCCCACTCTCGGCGCCTTGCTAAAAATCGCGTCGCGATCAGGTAATGGAATAGTATCCAGATCACCAACTAAATCTCTTTTTGGATTAATCGGTCCGTGTGGAAAGCCAAGGTTTAAAATATCATAAAGATCGGTTCCCTTTTCTCCGCCGGCTAACCGATCTAAAAGTTCAACAAAAGCGCCTTCGCCTTCGCCAGTACAAATAGCGTCAATCGGCTGATAATTTACGCATTCCGGATAGTATGTTGGATGAGAACCGCCCATTATGGTAAAAACATCGGGAAAATATTCTCTTATCCGTTCATTGAATCTAAAATAAAGCTGGTGAGTGCCCGTTACGGCGCTATAAGCAATAACATGCGGCTTATAATTCCTGATTTCTTCAAAAGGGCTTGCACTACTGCTAAGAACCATTACATCGCCATCGTGGCCGGCAGCTTTAGCCGCGGATAAAAGATAAGTCGGACCCATTGGATCAATAAAATCCTCACCGTCAATAACAAATAAAACTCTCAGTCCTCTGTCTTTTATTTTTAACTTCTTTTTTAGCTTAATCTGATGAAGAACCAATTCTGCCATGACCGCCGCCTCCTATTGTTAAGGTCCAAATTGAGTGCTAAAAATTATCACACATATTTTTTATTTTAGCAATAAAAAAATCCCGATCCGTAAATTAGCGGACGGGATCAATTTAAATTAATTCTTTTTCCTAAAACTCTAATCTGCCAGAAAAGCCGGATGTAAGTTTTTAGAATATTGATGATATTTTTTAGCCTTAGCGCTTTTGATTTCCCAGAAACGCGCTTTTGAAGCGTAATAGGAACTTGAGTATAAGAAGCGCCCGACTTTACGGCATGTACCAATAATTCAACCATTAAGGCATAACTGTCGGTGGAAGTGGGAATTTTTTTTAAAATATCGGTCCGATAAAAATTCAGATGATAATACTTCAACTTAAGTCCGAAAATAAAATTTACCAATCCTACGTTAATCCGCGAAATAATATTTCTAATAAACGGCCTGACTCCCGGATTGCCGATGTATGTAATAGTCACGCCGGCTTTTGAAAGCGCCGGTAAAATACTATCAAACGATTCAATCGCCGTTTGGCCATGACATGGCAATAGCCCGGAATACTCTTTTGAAGCCATAACAATGCCTCGAGCAAAGTTGAAACCCAAGTTCATATTATTGGTGTTATGAAAAACCTTTATTTTGGAATCTTTGAAAGCAAGGCGGTCGGCGATTTCTCCGGTCTTGTCATCAGACGCATCGTCAAAAATTAAAATTTCATAATCAAATCCGTACTGATGGAGTTTTTCGCAAGCCGAAACAACCGAAAACTCTATTGTATTTTCTTCATTATACGCGGGCATAATAAGAGAGATCGACCGCTCCACCGAGACCACCTCCTTTCTCTGATTTTTTTATTAACTTATTAAAAAACAACAAGTTTTAATATATTACAATAAAAAGCCTTTAACGTCAAAAAACTTTTAACATTACTGTAGCTTTATCCGCTTTCTTAAAATTTGAATATTCCAGAAAAGCGTTAAAAATGTTTTAAAAACACTGGCAATATTTTTTAATCTGAAGGCCTTGCTGGCGCCTTTTTCACGAACGCGGTTTACCAGCGGCACTTCAATAAATTTTATATCCGGATTGGATTTTAATATTTTTACTAAAATTTCTGTCATATAAGCGAATCCGTAAGTTGAAACGGGCACTTTTTTAAGCATCTCGGTTTTAAAATAGCACATGCCATTGTAATATTTTATGTTCAAGCCAAAGGCAATACTAATAATAGCCACATAAATCTTCGAAAGAAATCTTCTCGCCCATGGCCTTGTTTCCGGATTTTTTATGTATGGCACAATAATATCGGCTTGCCCTAATGCGCTAAAAATATTATCAAGAGTTTTTGGATCAGTTTCATTATCGCCGGGAATCATGCCGACAAATTCTTTTACCGAGAGTTCTGCGCCGCGGACAAAATTAAATCCGAGATTCTTATTTTTCGGATTATGAACCACTTTAATCCGAGAATGTTTTTTTGATAGTTCGTCGGCCGCTTCGCCGGTTTTATCGGTTGAAGCATCATTAAAAATTATTATTTCAAAATCAGAAATGCCGTTTTTGTCGAGCCCCGCCAACACTAAATCAACCGTCGGCGCCAGTTTTTTTTCTTCGTTATAGGCCGGAATTATTATTGAAACCGATTTATTCACTAACGATAATTTTATAATAAAACCTCCTACTTAGCAATAAAAAAACGATTATTTATCCGTCGCATAAGTTTCCTATAGGATTTTTGTGCGACCAAAAATAAAAACCCCGCTAAAGCGAGGTTAAAAAAATTTAAAATTAAAACATTTCCATTGCCGCGTCTATAATGCTTTCTGTGTTCGGATGATAATTTTTTAGGAGGTGGTGGCTTGCCGGGCAAGAAAAGGGAGCCATGTTAATTCTCTTCGGAGGATTTATTAAACAAACATCTTTTTCCATAAGCCGGGCGATAATTTCGCCGCCAATACCGCACATTTGCCAACCGGTATCAACTACTATCAACCGTCGGGTTATATTTACCGATGAAGCAATAGTGTCAATATCGAGCGGACTTACCGAATGAAGATCAATAACTTCGGCAAAAATATTTCTTTTGGCAAGTTCGTTTTGAGCCTCTACGGCGTTAACTACCGCCGCGGAAACTGCGACAATTGTTATTTCTCCTAAAGCGTCGCTATCAAATAATCGGTATGATTTACAAGGAACCGTATAATATTTTTCCGGCGCAAAGCCGCTTTCTTCAAAAAGATTGCAATGTTCTAACACTATTACCGGATCATCATCTTCTATCGCGGCAAGAATGGCGCCTTTAACCGTGTAGGGGCTTGAAGGCGTAACAACTTTAATTCCGGGAAAATGCGCGAACACCGACTGCAAACTGTGAGTATGTTGAGCTCCTTCACCGGCTTTTCTGGCAATAAAGCTTAAAATAACGATCGGCGCCTTATGGCGGCCGCCGGAAACATATCGGAGCTTGGCGGCCTGATTCATCATTTGATCCATCGCAAGAAGCATAAAGTCGTTCCGCTGATGGATAAGAACCGGGCGCATGCCGTCTAAGGCGGCCCCAATAGCAAAACCTGTTAAACCGTTTTCTGAAAGCGGGGTATCAATTACTCTTTGGGGTCCAAACCTTTTGTAGGCCGCAAGAGTATGGCCATAAACGCCTCTTATGTTGTCAACGCCTTCTCCCAAAAGAAAAACGCGCGGGTCTTTTTCCATAGCCTGATACAAAGCTTCGGCCGCCGCTTCTTTATATTTCAATTGCCGGTCTGGCATTGTTCTCTCCTTACTCGCCTAAAAATTCGTTTTCTGACAACACCGGACTTTTCATGGCAAACGACACGGCTTGCGAAATTTCTTCTTCAATTATAGCTTCTATGGCTTCTGTTTCGGCATCAGAAATCCCGGCTTCCTTCATAACTTTTTTATGCCGTTTCAAGGGGCAATTTTTAATCCAGCGTTCGCCTTCTTCACGACTGCGATATCCAAGATCCCAATCTTCTCCTACTCCCCAATGTTCTTTTAGCCGGTAGGTACAGGCCTCAATAAAACATGGTTGATTATAGCGGACTATTTCAACTAACGGTTGAGAAATTCTTCTGACCTCCAAAACATCGTTAGCATTTTCAATGAGGCGACAGTAAATATTATGCGCCTTAACGCGCGAAACTATTTCGCTTCTCGGCTGTCTGGCTAAAATCGGCGAATGAGTGGCGTAGAGATTGTTCTCGCAAACGAATAAAATCGGCAATTTATGAACGGAAGCGAAATTGACGCTTTCCCAAAAAACTCCTTCCTCAACAGCGCCATCTCCAAAAAATGCCACCGCGATTTTATTTTCGTTTTTCATTTTAGAAGCTAATGCTATTCCAACCGCGAAAGAAATGCTGGCGCCAACAAGTGGCGCCGAAATTACATGACCCACGCTATCATCAAAAAGATGCATTGTGCCGCCTCTACCATTACAGCAGCCGGTGGCTTTGCCTAAAATTTCCGCCATCATTTTTTTTAGGTCGCCGCCTTTGGCCAAGTAATGGCCGTGGCAACGATGAGTGGAAACAATCTTGTCTTCCGGCATAAGTGCGTCCATAACCCCTATCGCCACGGCTT
This sequence comes from uncultured Candidatus Saccharibacteria bacterium, assembly GCA_964553885.1. Lineage (GTDB taxonomy): Bacteria > Patescibacteriota > Minisyncoccia > UBA10092 > UBA10092 > JACPHB01. The sequence continues at coordinate 10,631 of CAZKLP010000008.1, read as the reverse complement.
CCTGCCCTATTGAAAGATGAATGGGCGCCTTAATATGTCCGGATAAATAAAGCTCGGAAAGCTTTTCTTCCACTCGGCGAATTCTTAACATGCCATAATATAGTTTTTTGAGATCCACCGGTTTCTCCTTCCCAATTTTCGGCTTAATTCAATTTTAAAAGCAACAAAAAGTGTTCTTACACTAATACAAATTTAAACTTTAGTCAATCCCATTTACTAAATTCAATTTTTATACTATTCTAAAGAAAAAATGAAAGAAAGGGTTATCTCAAAAACTAAGTATATAGAACATGTAGTAAGAACGGTTAACGGTTTTAACAGAGAAGTAATTAAGCTCCCGCCAGGCGGCCAAATAATGCCATACTTTAAAGATTCCCAGGGCGCCTGGCGCGTAGTTTTAGTCAGTCAGTACCGCATTTCTCTTAGAGACAAAACCATTGAAGGAGCCGGAGGAAGAATTGATAAAAATGAGACTATAAAAAAAGCTTTAGCCCGGGAATTACATGAAGAAACCGGAATTATAGTAAAACCCAAAGCAATAATAATTGTCTTTAATGAATATGTACTAACATCGCTTTTAGATACCAACGTATTCGGCGGTATTGTTAAAATCAACGCTAATGTGGTTAAAAATAAAAAAAAGCGAGATAGCGGCAACGGCGAACAAACTCAAGTAGAAATTTTTAACCTTATGGATCTAATTAAAAAGCGGGAAAAATCCGCAATAAAAATTGATCTTATGACTTCGCGGCTTATAGATGAAGTCGCTAAAGCCGTCGGTTTATTGGTTAAAAAATAAAAACCCCATTATGGGGTCTTTTTCTGTTTATCTGCCAACTTGCGGATTGTTTCAAAAATCTCGGTTGAATGCATTATTTCCGAAACTAAAACTGTTTGTCCGTTTAAATCGCGCATGGTGGCAATATCTTTTATCAGTCCGGGCGTTAAATTATAGCCCTTAACATACACATCGGGTTTAATCGCTTTCATAACTTTCCACGGACCATAATCGCCGTTTAAAACAACATAATCAACAACTTCTAAAGCCGCTAGCCAGCTTAGCCGCAAATCTTGGCAAAAAATCGGCCGGCCTGGGCCCTTTCTGACGAATTTATCATCAACCACTGAAACTATTAAAACATCGCCAAATGTTTTGGCTTTCTCAAAATAATCAATATGGCCCGGATGAACTAAATCAAAAACGCCGGTGGTAAGAACGATTTTATAATCGGAACATTTTGGCATCGGAGATCTTGAACGAGCAATTTCCGATTCTAATTCTGAAATAGTTTTTATTTTTCTATTGGTCCCTAAAACTAAATTAGATAATACCATAGAATCTCCTAATCAGCATAGCGACATATCTAATTTGCTCCTCGGATAAATATTGGTGAATGGGCAAGCTTAAAATTTTCTCCGCCTGCGCTTCGCAAACAGGAAAATCGCCTTTCTTATAGCCAAGTTCGGTATATGGCTTCTGAAGATGAATCGGAACCGGATAATGAATTTTGGTTTCCACGCTATTTTTGGTTAAAAACTTAACCAATTCTTCCCGCATTGAAACCTGAATAACATAAGTGTGATAAACCTGACGCTTGCTTATTGGCCGCGGCGGAATTTTCACGCCGTCAACATCGCGCAAGAGCGAATCGTATAAAGCGGCATTTTTAATTCTCGCGTTAGAAACCTTGCGGACATCGGCCATAAGCCGCAAACCAACAACCGCTTGAATTGTATGCAAACGGCAATTGCCGGCCGCCATCTGGCAAACGTCGCGCGACGCTAAACCGTGGTTTCTCATTAGTCGGATTTTTTCCGCTAATTCATAATTATCAGTAGTAACCATTCCGCCGTCGCCCCAAACATTCATATTTTTTAGCGGGTGCAAACTAAACTCGCCGGCGATACCCCAACTGCCAACTTTTTTATCCCAAATTTCGGCGTCAACCGCTTGAGCCGCGTCTTCAATAATATAAATGCCCCGCCATTCTCCGCCTTTTCTGAATTGGAAATTACCGCCCGTAAGCGCGGGCATAAAAACCGGATTGCCGGTAAGATGAACCGGCAGAATCGCCTTAGTCCTTTCGGTTATCGCTTCGTATATTTTATCAGTATCAATCAGATACTCATCGTCAACATCAACAAAAACGGGTTTCGCGCCGACAAATCTGATAACATTTGCCGTCGCAATAAAACTATTCGGGACGGTAATTACTTCGTCGCCAGACCCAACACCAAGCGCCTTCAAAATAAGAATCAAAGCGTCGGTTCCGGAATTAACGCCGATAGCGTGTTTAACACCGCAAAGCTTGGCAAAATTTTCCTCAAATTCGGCAACTTGTGGACCCAGAGTAAATTCTCCCATTCTCACCAGTTCTTTTATATCTCCCAAAATATCGTTTACCAAATCGCCATTCGTATCAAACTGTTTATCAAGATAGTTATACGGTACTCTCATCTTCTCCATGTTTGGTTTTTCTCTCCCTTGACTTAACCGATGTTAAGTTTTTGCATTGTTTTTATGTTGTAATACTTGGGATCGTCGGGGTTGGGAATTTTACCGCTGTCAAAAGCGTTTATTAAGCTGAAAATAGCGTGTGCAACTGTGTATCTCGCCCGCCAGCCAAGTTCACGCTTTATTTTTTCCGATGAAACTCGGTAAGAACGCAAATCGTTCGTCGCCTTAATTTCAATTTCAATTTTCGTCTTTCTGATATTTTCAGTAATTTTTTGAACCATAATTGCTATTTCCATTACCGAAAAATTATCATAACCGGCGTTGAAAGTCTGGCCGATAATTTTCTCGTCTTTCTCATCAACTAATTGAACGTATAAATCGGACATATCTTCAATGTTAATGTTCGGCCTTTTCTGATCGCCGCCGAAAACGGTGATTTTGCCTTTGGTTAAAGCTGCCATTGTGAGAATGTTTACGGTAAGATCAAGCCTTAACCGCGGCGCGTAGCCGCATACCGTAGCGGGCCGTATAATCACCCACGGCAGTTTACCAGTCGGAATCATCTGCAGTTCCATTTCGCAAAATGCTTTATATTTTGAATAATCGGTAAGCGGTTCAAGCGCTAAGTCCTCGGTTATGTTTTCTTCTTTCTTAATGCCATAAACGCTTGAAGTGGACGCGAAAATAAAACGTTTTATTTCTTTTGCTTCGGCCATTTCGGTAACCCGGAGAAACGCGTCATAGTTAATGGATTTCCCAAGTTCCGGATTAAGTTCAAAACTGGGGTCGTTGGAAATACAGGCCAGGTGAATAACACAGTCAATTCCATTCATAGCTTTTTCCAAATCATAATGGCGAATATCGCCCTTAACCGACTCTAACCTATCGTTAAAATTGTTCTTTAAAATCCAATTTATAGAAGCTTCATAACCAAACCAAAAAGTGTCTAAAACCCGGACACAATATCCAGCGTCCAGAAGCTTTGGCACTAAGGCGCTGCCGACATATCCGGCGCCGCCGATTACCAAAATTTTCTTTGGCATCTTTCTTCCTCCGCCACTATTGATTTCGTAAATCAATAGTGAATAATTGGTTATCAAAGACCTAAAATTAGTTCAAAAACTCTAACAAAAAACGGAGTTTATGTCAACCCCGTTATAACTAAAAAACAATTATTTAAGTAACGCCGTAATAAATTTATAAAGCGGCGCCTCTTCAATAGCAGAGCGATTGCCGAGATAGCCGACGGCTAAAGCTCCAATGGCATTGCCAATAAAAGGCACAAGATCCATGGGAATGCCCGCGGCGACGCAAGGCGCGGTAATAGCAAGAAACGCATCACCGGCGCCTGTGGTATCAACGATTTTTTGTGACAAAACAGGCGCTTCAAAAAAACTCTGATTTGCCACATCAAAAGTTACAGATCCCAAATGACCCCGGGTAACTGTAATAGCGTCGGGCGAAATATGTTGGGTAAAATTCTTTAAAAGTTGATTTATGTCGCTATATCTGTCTCCGAAAGCCAGTCGCAATTCCGGTTCATCCAAACAAAAATAATTGGCGCGCCAATATTTAGTTATTGGGTTATATCCATTATTTGCCGTATTAGTTTGAGCGTTCACCGCTAGAAAGCTTTTTTGATTACATATAAGCTCAATCAACGCCGGTGTCAACAAACCATGGCCATAATCCAAAACTAAAATCAAATCGTAAGGAAGTTCTTTGGCGGAAAAAATTCTTAATAAATGTTCTGAAAGTTCTTTTTCAAGTTGAGGCGATGGACGGTCGTCTATAATATAGATTTCAAATAACTTGTTGAGAAATGTTTGGTTAACATATCGCCTTTTTACAATAGTCGGAGCAGTTGGATGGAAAAAAATATTAGGATTAACATTTGGCTTTAAACTTGCCCTGATAAATTCTTCTTTAAAATCTTGTCTGCCGATAGATGTTATCAAATCAACGCTGTCGCAAAAATTCGCTATATGATTAGCGCAAGCGAGAATTCCTCCGGCGTGAATTTCTTCTCCAATAAATTTTGCGGCAATATGATCGCCTTTTGGGGGTTTACCGATGGCCGCCACATAGTGATACTCATCTAAAATCGTCTCACCGATTAAAAGTACCCGCATTTTTTTTAGGCCCTTAATGAGCCCAATAACCTCATCTGCGCTATATCGTTTGCGAAAATCTTTGAGAAAATTTTTAACCGGTACAGGATAAACTTCAAAATATTCATTGATAAGCGAACTAGAACTAAAAGTAATTTCATCGGTAAAGTGAATTTTGCCGCCAATTGACTCAACGGCTTCGCGTTCAAGATGAATACCTCGAGTTTCGTCTTTATCGGCGTTAGTGTAATCACTGCCTTTTACGTAAATATCGGGGCATAGAATTTTAATAGTTTCCACGGCTTTCGGCCAAAGGTTAACGGCAACGTAATCAACGCATTCTAGAGCGGCAACCGACTCCGCTCTCACCTCTTCCGTAAATACCGTTCGGCCCGGTCCCTTATTAAATTACTTATCGGGCGTTATAGTGACAATTAGTATGTCACCCAGGGCTTTTGCGGCGTGAAAGTGCCGAACATGACCTGGATGCATCAGGTCAAAGACACCATGGCAATGAATAATTTTTTTGCCATCGCGTTTTAATTTTTGAAACATTAAAGCAAGCTCATTAAGATTTTTAACCTTTTGGTTTAAGGCCATTTTGCCCTCTCTTTCCGTATTTTAAAAGTACAACCCGTTCGACCTGATCAGGGTTGTGCTGAGCAAAGTCGAAGCACAAAATTTGTAAAAACCTTACAATAAATTAAAACGAGCGTCAAGCGCTCGTTGTTTCTAAATTTTTAGATAGAAGGTGGACCGCCGAGAGTTTGACCCGGTCGTTCTGCCCGCCGTAATGACTTACCTCGAACTTGCCAAAGAGGCCTATTTTTTCTTTCTTTAAATTGTTTCCAGAAATCAAGGCCGGACATCTGCTTAAAGAATCGAAATTTTTCTATTAAGCTGTATTTAATCGGATAAATTTTTTTGTAATGCAGATAAGTTTTTGATACGGTATATAGCCATCCATAAAATTTGGTTGCCTTTGGGCTGGTAATTTCTGCTAAATAGTCGAAACAGATTTTTAAAATAAGTGGCTCAAAAAAACGCATAATTGGATTTCGACTTCCAGAAAAAAGAGAAGCAAAACTACCTAAAAGTTCGTAGTTATGCATTACCTTCTTATATTCATCATCGTAATAACTAAGATAGGAAACATTTTGGTAGCTCGCATGAAGTCTGTTAAAATCGCCATCAAAAGCGCCTATAGCCATGCACCATTCGGTGGCTTTCGTTTTTGGATAAGGAGCCAAAATTGGAAATTCCGGAAAACCCGGCCTTTGTTTTAAAACAAAAAGCACCGATTCTTTATCGTACTCTTTATAACTTTCACGCAAACCGGCAGACTTTAAAAAATTTACAATATATTTACGTCTTTCATATGAGTCAATAAACCAATCGGAAGCGGTTTTTTCTACCGCATCCAAATCAATTTTACGGTGATTAATTTCTCTTAAGATTTTACATTGCCGCTTTACTTCCTGAATTTTCTCGTCAAAATCCGGGTCATTCACTTTGGGTATAATTGGCGCCGGAATTCCCAAAATATCGTTGGGAAAAGTATCTAATCCAATATTCCAGCATCGCCTGAACGCCGTTTCAATGTCATATCTGGTCATGTCGCGCATAACAACATGATCGCGGATAAACTGATTACCGGATTCAATCGACATCGTAAGAGAAGCCATGCCAATTTTTTTCCAGTCTTTCAAAATATCCATGCCGCCTTTTTCAAAAAGATCAACAACCAAGTCGCAGCGAGTTAGAACGTGAAATGGCAAGCCGATGCGTTTGGGATATTTTTCGCAAAATTCTTCATGCCAGGCCTTTTCTTTAATATTTGGAAACGGCGGAAAAACATCATCATAAAACTTGATAAATCGCGTGTCGTACCGCCCGATAAGATCCTCAAGTTCGTCTAAAAGCCGATCAACGCCATAAAGCTGTCTTATAGCGCCGGGATTTCTAACTTTTTTGTACAACGCATTCCATTGATGTTCAAAGCAATAGGTACAGCGAAACGGACAGCCGCGCGACGCCATAATTGTTCGCTTGTAGCGATACTTAAACTCGGTATTATCGTAAATGAGTCCCCTGTCCAAAAAAGGAAGATCGTCTAAATCGGTTTTTCTTCCTCTCATAAATTTCGGGTCTAAACTATAGTCGACCATTCCGGGGCTTTGCGAAGGACCTTCATGGTTAATAATATTCAAGGATGAAACTTGGTCTTTAGGATTTTTGAGCACCTTCTCCATATTTTCCCGAGTAACTATATTAGGAATTTCGTTTTGATTAAGATTGTTTTCAAACGCCTTCAGCCATTCTACCCAAGCATCGTCTCCTTCGCCGACACAAAGAGCGTCAATAGATTCATTCCGAAGAATTTCTCCGGGGAAAAAAGTAAAGTGGGGTCCGCCGACAATAATTTTCGGACGACTATCTATTGTTTTAACTCGCTTGGCCGCTTCAAGATAATACTTGTGCGAACCTGTTATGCCGCTAAAAGCGACAATGTCGGGACGAAACCTTTTTAATGTTTGTGACAAATCGTCGCGCTCCATAACCCAAAGATCAGTTTCAAAGTTGGCATTCTTTTTAGCCAAAGCCGAAAGCAGCATTATGCTCATCGGCTCCGTCATATCGCCGTCATCGCGCATTCCGAATAATATTCGACCCTTAGTAGAAATACCCACTGGACTTCCTCCTTAAATAATTAAATTTTTAAATAACAATTTTGCTCTATATAATATAATAAAACCGCTAATTTGGCAAATGGTTTCTTTTAAAATAAAAAAACCGTCGCATAAGAATCCTATAGGTAAATTATGCGACCAAAATAAATCCCCGTTAGATTATCATTTAACGGGGTTGATTTTAATAAAGTTCTTTTTCTTTCTCATAAATCTTATTTCTCACAAATAAATCTAAAATACAATGGATTAATGTCTGATGCGCAAGTTCCACAAAACCATAGTGAGTTGATGGAGTGTAAAAATTCAGATTTCCTATTTTTCGCAACGGGTTATCGGCGTCAAAACCGGAAAAGGTAACGACATAGCAACCAAGTTTTTTAGCCGCTTTCGCCGCGTTAATAATATTCGGTGACTTACCAGAACTTGATATCGCAAAAAGTATATCGTCCTTTTCGGCAAACATTTCGATCGGCTTAGAAAAAACATTCTCATAACCGTAATCGTTAGACATGCAAGTCAAGAGCGCTGGATTATAAAAATCTACGGTTTTAAACTCGCCGGCATTGGCGTAATCAGCAAGCGCGTGCATTGCAATTCCTGCAGAACCACCATTACCGATTATCATAATCCTTATCCTTACGTTGCCAGTATCGTTGACAGGCAACCTATTTTTTATAAGATGATTTATAGCGTCTGCAAGTTCAATTACTCTTCTGCCGCTTTTTTCAATATCCTCAAAGGACCAATTAAAAGATACTCTTGTTTCTTTCAAAAATTCTGAAAACTTTTGAAAATAGCCATTGGCCTCTCTAACCTCCAAACTTCTTAACTCTTTATATGTTTTGACAGCGGCGATATTATTTGGCATTTACGTCCTCCCGCCTAAGAAATTAAACCAATCTTTTGTTGTCTCGCTTATAGTTTCCGGTGTCCAAACCGGCGCGTCTTTAAAGCTGTCAATATTATCAAGCATTATTTTCACACCCTTTTCAAAAGAAACTCGCGGCCGCCAATTAAGAAAGTTTTGAATTCTGGTTGTATCGGCGAAAGTAATATCCGGTTCACCCGGCCTTTTTGGCAAATAAACCACCTCTCCTCCCAAAAGTTCCACCAAACGTGAAATAGTTTGCGGCTTTCCGGCGCCAACGTTAAAAATTTTTCCGGAAATTTCCGATTCCGCCGCGTCAATAAAAGCGTCGCAAACGTCGGTTACAAAAACAAAATCCCTTGACTGTTTGCCGTCGCCGACAACCGTAAACGGCTTCCCGTTTAATTTCTGCGCCAGAAAAGTTCCAAATACGGCGCCATAAGCGCCGGTCGTCCTTGCTCGCGGCCCGTAAACATTGAAAAGCCGCAGAGAAATAGTCGGCAGGCGATAAACTTGATTATAGTGGCCTACCCAGCGTTCGCCTTGATATTTAGTTTCGGCGTAAGAATATTGAGTTCTAATCGGCGCAAATTCCGTAGTAGGAATGTCCGCCGAATCGCAAATGCCATAAACAGAAGATGAAGAGGCATACACAAATTTCTTAACTCCGGCTCGCCGCGACGCTTCAAGCATATTGAGCGTGCCTAAAACATTATTCCTAAAGTACATCAACGGATCGCTTATAGAGGGCACGACATCCGCCATGCCGGCAAGGTGAAATACCCATTCAACTTTTGCCTCTGTCATTTCATCAACCATTTTGGTGATATCGTGATCCGATAAATCCATGGAAACAACCACAAGATTTTCCTCATGCGCGAGATGGCAAATATTGCTGAAAGATCTTCCATCCAGATCTAAATTAAATACCTCGTGGCCGTCGTTTAACAATCTCTCGGTAAGATGGCTGCCGATAAATCCCCTTCCGCCGGTTACCAAAGCTTTCATTTTTTCCTCTCCTTATGATATATTTTTAATGATCTGTAAAGTAATACTACGTAGTAATAACAAATAAAACACAAAAAGTCAATGATTGGTTTTGCTAAAAATAACTTAATAATTTTAATAATTATTTTTATTCTGGGTTCATATTTGGGCGTTAAAGCGTTTGACGAAAACGGCTGGGACGGCTGGGGTTTCGGTTCGGCTCAAACATTGATGACAGTTGAATATTGGGTAAAAGATGGTTTTGCAAAAAATTATTTTTTATTCATACCAAGTCCGTACAGTAAGTTAATCCCATATTTTGACGAGCCGGAATTCAGAAACCGATCGATTGATGAATCGGGCGGCATCCTGCCGCGCGACCAAAGGCTTTATTACACACACTACCCTCCACTTTATATATTTCCTTACGCCTTGATTGGAAAACTTGGTTTAGAAAACCGTTCCGTATTCAGAATTTTTTCACTTTTGATTTCTTTAACGGGACTGCTGTTTTTTTACTTGTTTATAAAATCTGTTTCGGGTAAAACTGTAGCAATAATTGCTTCAATTTATTATGGTTTTTCGGTCACTTTCCTAAATTACGCTGATTCTATTTCCGTTCAGCCGTGGGATATTTTGTTTATTTTTTTGATACTTTATTTAAGCGTTTTGGCCTGGCATGATTTTGTGTCCCTTCGGGACATATCCCAAAGGGAGAAAAACCCAAAAAAATATCAAAAATACAATCTATTAATATGGTTCGCCTATTTTGCCCTGTCTCTTCTGTCTTACGACGCCACTTTTTTTGTATTCGCCTATCTTATTTTATTTGACATCTTGATTTTAAAAAAGTTCTTTCTAAAAAAATGGCTATTTTGGGCTTCAGCTCCAATACTAGGATTCGCATTGCAAATTATTCAAAACACTTGGTATTTGGGGCTTCACGATATGATAGGCGACTTTAACCGCAGTTATACCAACAGAACATTTATAGGCGCTAAAAATTTTTTAGCCGGTTTGATTGGGCCGTCAGTCACCATGACGTCTATAAAAACGATTTTTATTTTTAAGAAAACAATTGTCGCCGCGGCCAGCGCAATTATAATCTTTGTCTCCCTTTGGGAGATCTCCCGCAGGGAGAGAAATTATAGGCAAAAAATCGGCCTTAACTCCGATTACTTCAAAATCACTTTTGTTTTAGCAATTGCCGCCATCGTTCAGCCGTTTTTCATAAACGCAACCGGAGGTTGGCCATTTCAAGGAGTTCTTGCCGCTTCATTTTGGGGACTACTAATCGGCGCCTCCAGTATTTTTATAGTAGATGTCTTTAAACGCAAAGAATCGCGCATTTATAAAACGATTTCATTCGGAATTTTAACGGCAACGATCTTAATGCTTTGGTCAGCGCAATTTTACAGCACGTTAGCTTACGTAAAAGATTGGCCGAACAACCGGCCCGACCAAAAAGTTATTGAATTTGGCAAAACAATTAAAAATATTGAACCCGGAAAAGAAAA